>CALJTZ010000426.1 GCA_937975655.1 uncultured Synechococcus sp.
GGCAGGCACTGAAGCTGATCAGATCGAGCGGCGCATCGCGGCGAGCCAGGCGCAACTTGACAAAATCCGAAAGGGCGATGGGCACCGTGCCCGAATAGAGCTTCGATTTGGCCGGTCCACCGGGGAGAAACTCCGCATGGGTGGCCACATGCACTCGGTTGTAACGAGGATCGGCAGCCTGTTCAAGCAGGGTGCTGGGGGTGAACTGTTGATTCAGCGCGGTGTCCTTGATCGTGGCCGTGCTCATCATGGTGAGCTCAGTGGGCACCAAGGGGAGCGGCGCCAGACCCACAAACTCTGAGGCGCCTGCCGCCAGGAGCCTGCCGCCTCCTGTCGTTGGCGGACTCAGATTGGTTAATGCAAGCGACGGTGTGAGTGAAAAGGCGTAACGATCACCGAAATAGCGCTCACCATTGTGGAGCGCGGCAAAGGGAACGGCTTGCAGACCCCGGTCTGCCGAAATCAGCAACGTGGTGATGCCTCTCTGCTGCAGCACCGGCGTGATGACAGCAAACAGCTGGTCATACAAACGCCGACTGGGCGACTTTGGATCATCCACCTGAAGCGACTCCTGGCGCGACAGCTGGCGATAAAGCGTGCGCAAATCATTGGCAAAAGCCTGTTGCGACAGCTCCACCCGTCGACCCTCAGGCTCACCATCCAGCGGGATCAAGGTGATGTCGAGAAAGGCATCATTGCTGGAACTGCTGACCTTGTCACGCGCCTGTGTGAAGCGCACATGCAGGATTGCCGGGTTGTAGGCGGCCCGGTTGAAACTCGGCGGCAGCACAGCCGCCCCGCCCACATCACTGGCCGCGATCAGGGTGTTGGCCGATGCCATCAACTGATCGGCCTCGCTGCCGAGTAACAGGCCTCGCGGCAACCAGCTTTGCGGCCCCAACCCGCCAGCGGAGTCAGCACCCAAACCAACCCCGGCGCGAATGGAGGCTGCCGCCTTGGAGAGGCCCGATTGCATCTGGGTGACGCTTGGCGCAGTGATCGCACTGCCGCTTCGCTCAGGCAGCACCGAGTTGACCAGAGCCTGAGACTGTGCCTGATCAGCCTGATTGAGGCCGGCCACAGCCTGTTGGGCCGGCACGCTCGCCACTGGAGCTCCTCCAGGCGTGGCAGCCGCAGGTGCCGAGGATGACACCGTCGAACCTGCATCGGTGCCAGCAGACGATCCACTGGTGGATGTAGCTGATCCGCCGTTCGAGGATGAGGCCGGGGTGGATGACTCAACAGATTCAGCAGACCCTTGAGCCTCAACGGTGAAGGAACTTCCCATGGAGACATCCACAGTTACGCCTCGAGCCGACAGCATGGTTTCACCTGCCGAGTCCGACAGCGCCATCGCCCCCTCCAACGAATCGAGTCCGGCAGCAGCTTCAGGCTCTGACGTTGGACTGGAGCTGAAGCCTGTGTCTCCATCAATGTCAGCCCCTGTGAATGCATCCGTGAGGGCAGAAAAACTGTCGAACTCAACCGGTCCCGCTGCCAACAGAGGAGTGTCGTCAGCCCCCGTCAGCACGGAACTCAATATCGATTCGACCTCCCCGATCTCATCCTCGGTAAAAACGCCAGACAGATCGGATGCATCAGCTGCATCAACCTCATCCGCCACATCAGCTTCATCGGCGGCATCAGCTTCATCAGCCACATCAGCTTCATCGGCGGCATCAGCTTCATCGGCGGCATCAGCTTCATCAGCCACATCAGCTTCGTCGGCGGCATCAGCTTCATCAACTGGATCAACCACATCAACCGGATCGGCGGCATCAGCCTCATCGCCTTCGTCGCCCCCTTCCATGAGCGCAAACCTCGATGACGGCACTTGGCAAATGTTGGAGCTGCCGCCAGCACACGTTGCGGTCGTTGGGGCAGCACCCAGAACATTCAACGTGCCACCTTCGACACGGGTAGGGCCGAAATAAGTGTTATTTCCCGTCAACACGAAAGCGCCAACGCCGAGCTTGGTTATCCCGCCACCACCCGAAATAACACCAGAGAAAGTGGTGCTGCTGTTGTCCGAACCAACCGACAGAATTGCACCGGCGGGCACTGAAACACTTCCCGAACCTGCGAGCGAACCAATAACTTCTGATGCCTGAATACCAAAAGATCCAGCAGAGGCAAGGACAAGTGGTACAGAATCAGCCAGTGAGCCATTGGCCGCCAAAGACAAAGCACCATCGCCAACATAAACAGACCCCGTGAAGGTATTTGCCGCAGCCAGGGATAGGGCGCCAACACCAGTCTTCACGAAACGCCCATTGCCAGAAACGACGCCTGCATAAGTCGTATTCCCGGACTGAGTAACGACCAGAGAAGAGGTCGAAGTCCCCAGGGAGAAGCCCCCAGAACCCGTGAGGCCACACGTTGAACAATTCGCAGAAGCGCTAATCAGCGTTAACGTGCGACCTGCGCCAATGAAAACCGGAGAACTCGTATCATTATTAGCAATACTTCCCGATGATCTCGTGGACGCTGCTGCACACGACACACCCGCACAACTTCCTGCGCTTGTGGTGTCAAGAGTCACATCTTGATTGCTCAACGCCGCTGTCAATTGCGAGGAGCTTAGAGTGCCTCCTTGTGAGGCAATAATGATATCAACGGGATCCAGCAGCCAGTGACCAGGCTTGCCCAAGAACCCCTTCGCCTGAACCTTTGCTTCACTGACATCTAGCTTGTGTCCTGAGGTCTCGATCTGACCGCCATCGCCGCCCTGAGTGCCGGCCTCAGCCTTCAGGACGCCCTTGGCTGTCGTGACGCTGTACGGATTGAGCACATCGCTCCACACCACAACCGTGCCGCCATGGCCTCGATCCGTGGCTGATGCATCGGCCAGGGCCTCCCGCCCAAAGGCCGTTCGGATAGCCTGACGCACCTGGGGATTGCTGTTCTGCCAACTGCCGCCGATCTGAATCAAACCGCCGCCACTGGGACCGGTGGCCAGCAACTGGGAAGCACCCTCAACAAGCACGTCGGAACCCAAAAGGCTGAGGCTGCCGCCCTGACCCTGCCAAGGCTGCACCGCCAGGATTGAATCCTGCACCTGCACAGCACCATCAACCGCATCGATCAGCAACTCCCGATCGACACTGATGCTGATGCCATCAGCCACAATCCCAGGGGTGCCACTGATGCCAGCAGCCGCCCGTACAGCCGGATCCACCATCAAGGTGCTGCCCCCCCACTGTGGGTTGCCTGTCAGGCCAGCAGCCTGAGACGCCGTAGTGCTGAACACATCAAACACCCCGCCACCGCCCAGCGCCATTTTGTTGGCGGTGGTAAGCCCCAGCTGGTTGACCTGAAAGAACCCGGCCGCACCACTGAGGCGCAGGCCTCCGGGTGAAAGAAACAGCAGGTTGCCTGGATTGCTGAGACTCACCAACTTGTCAATCTGGGTGCCGAACGGACTCGTGACCCCCACAATCACGTTGGCATGGTCGCCATTGGCGAAGTGCACACCGGTGATCGCACCACGCGTATCAAACGCACTCATGCGGTGAAACAGGTTGGTACCCGCCGCCGTGCCACCACTCACCGCACAGGCTCCGGCGCTGCAGCGCCCCCCCCTCACGCCATTGACCACCGTGCCGAGGCTCTGGGCCCCGGATGCCGCAGAGACCTGCGCCCTCAGAGGCATCTCGCCAACGAGCCACGACCCCACAAGTAGGGGCAACCACCAGCCTGAGGGAATGAGCGGTGAACGCCGCGATGTCTGAACCAGAAGGTTTCTCATGGATCGAGGGGCTCCAGGCACTGCAACCTCCGGGTGATCAATCGTGGCTGGAACATGGCACAACCATTCTCCATACGCTTTACGAATGCGCCCAGCTCCGTTTGAATAGGAAAATTTTACGGTCTCCGTTGCATGTGGCTTCTCGCCCAACTCATCGAGGCGCCACTGCAGCCCGGTCCCATTCGGTTACCTGAGCGTGCTCCGATCGAGCGGCCATCGCAACAACAACCCAGCCGCGACCAGGGCCCGATCCTGCAGGAGCAGCCTGAACTGCTCACCCCAGCACAACCAGCACAACCCCGACAGGACGACACGCAACAGCCCAACGCACAGACACAGCAACCCACGATTGAGGGGAGCACTCCCTACGCCCCCGCAGCGTTGGAGCAGATCCTGAAGGGCTGCGTTCGGGCCGGGGAATCACCCGGCGAGAACCTCAGGCGCTGCGCAGCAGCCCTGACCACACGGCTGGTTCAGGACGGTTTCGTCAATTCCAGAGTTTATGTACAGGAGCAACCAAAGCCTGGCCGGCTTGAGGTGGTCGAGGGCCGCATCGTCGAAGTGCGGGTCAGCAGCAGTGATGCCGTTCTCGAGCGCGGCCTGAACAGGCGCCTGCGCAGCTTGCAGGGAACAGTGCTCAATCTGAGAAGCCTTGAGCAGACCCTGGTGCAACTGCGCACACTGCCGAGAGTCGGTCAGATTCGTGGCAATCTCGGCAGGCTGGGCACGGATCCGGCCAGAGCCGTGCTCAACCTGCAGGTCGAATCCGCAGCCTTGCCCTGGCAGGGCGAGATCGGCCTGCGCAACGATGGCAACGCCGGCAGCGGTGAATGGCGGGCGTTGGGGATCGCCCTGAAGAACGACTGGCTGCAGCGAGATGACACCTTCCTGGTGGTGGGTGAACTCAACGCTGACCAGCAGGCCGAGCTGGGCAGCACCATCAGCTCCATCAGCTACACCCTGCCGCTGGCCGAGTCGCTGAAGTTCACCGGCTCGTTCGGATACAGCCGCCGCAACCTGGTGGAGGCGACGGGGATTCTGCGCAACATCTCATCGCGCCAGTTCCAAGGCTACGGCCAGTTGGAGTGGACCTTCAAGGAGTCGCTGCAGGATCGCTGGACCTTGTTTGCCGGCATCAGCGGCAACCGCAACGACATCTACTTGAACGGCGTCAGCATCATTCCGCCCGCCGATGGTGGCTGGGGTCAGACGGGATACGCCCGCTTCGGCATCAACGGCAGCGGCAGCCACTCTCGTGTGAGCTGGAGCGGCAACCTCTACGGCCTGCAGGGCATGCCCAGCTTCAGCACGGATGCTCAGCTCAACACCCTGGCGGCCGCCGGCATCAATCCTGGCAGCGCCAATGCGATCGGCGGCATCCTGTCGGCGAGCTGGGCGATCAGCCCCAGGCTGCTCCTCAACGCCCGAGCGGCCGGCCAAATCGCCTTCAACGAACTCACGCCTGACATGGGCTTCAACATCGGCAGCGACACTGGCCTCAAGGGGCTGCCAGGCTCTTACATCAGCGGGGACAACGGCTATCTGTGGACCACCGAACTCTCCTGGTCCTTCTGGAAAGACGCCCGACAGGTCCTGCAGCTCTCGCCGTTCATCGGAGCCGGCGGCATCCATTTCTGGCGCAACAACAACTACTTCTCTGACACGGTGGGCTCCGCAGGGGTCCTGCTGCGCTGGCTGAATGGCCGCCACTGGAACCTGGAGCTGGGCTGGGTCAGTCCGTTTGACACGGAGGAGCGCCCCTATTGGGACGATTGGCTGCTGGGCAGCGGCGTCTACACGAAGCTTCAGTATCGATTCTGACACCTTCCGCTGGCAGAAGACGGGCTTGACGGGTATAGATCCAGGCAACCATCTCATTTCTGGCCATCGCACCCATGCCGATCAGCAGGAAACGCGCCAAATCAGCAGCCACGTTGATGGCCAGCTACGGCGTCGCCGCCTTGATCCTCTGGGGACTGGAGATGAGTCGCATCCTCCAGGGCGTCAATCTGCTGGTTTACGACTACGTGACCCATCTGAGCCCAGCACCTTCGGGCCAATCGAAACCGATCGTGATCATCGGGATCAGCGAAAGCGATATCAAGACCTATGGCTGGCCGATTGATGACAGCCTGCTGTGCGAAGCGGTGGATCGCCTGAGCAGCGAGGGAGTAAAGGCAATTGGGCTTGATCTTTATCGTGATAAAGGGATCGGTGCCCAGCAAAATTGCCTGCGCGAGACGATCCGCCGCAATCCAAAATTCGTCTCAATCTTCAATGTGGCCGATGGGATCGCTCCGATCCCCGGCGCTCCAACAGGCCAGCAGGGATACAACGATCTCGTGATTGATGAGGATGGTGTGGTCCGCCGCGATCTGGTGCATGTCGGCGGCCAGGACGAACAGGTTGTCACCCTGCCGATGCGACTGCTGGAGGTGGCCACAGGCAACAACCGCCTACGGCGCGAGCTAGAGGCCGGCATTGGCCAGGACTCCTGGCTGCGACATGACTCGGGTGGCTACTTCGCCCTGGATGCCGCAGGCTTCCAGCAGATGCTTCCATTCACCCAACCGGGCAGCTATCGCCTCTGGACGCTGCAACAGCTGTTGTCCGGGCAGATCCCCGAGCGATCACTGCAAGGAACCATCGCCCTCATTGGCAGCACCGCGCCCTCCCTGCGGGATCTGTTCCAGGTTCCCCACACGCGCTTCCAGACCAGCACATCGTTGGCACTGATGCCTGGCGTTGAGATCCATGCCAATCGACTGGCGGCCTTAATGGCTCGCCAGGCACAGCCGCAACGCTCGAAGATCTGGACCTCCCCCGTGGAGCTGAGCAACCTGCTCATCGTGATCGCAGCGCTGCTCAGCGCTCTGGTGGCCGAGCGAATCTCGCCGATCCGGCGCGGGCTGCTGCTGTTGCTGCTGCTGATCGGATCGTGGCTGTTGATCGGCAGCCTGGCCCTCCTGGTCCACGTGTGGCTGGAACTGAGCGAAACGGCCCTGGCCATGCTGCTGTTCGGTGGCACCGGCCTGCTCCGGCGTGGTGCACTCGCCCAAGTGCAACGGCAGCAGGTGGAACGGTTGCTGGGTCAAACCACTTCGCCAGCCGTCGCTGATCAGCTTTGGCGTCAACGCGAAACGTTGCTCAGCGATGGGCGCTTTGAGGGGCGCCAGCTACCCGTAACCGTGATTTTCTCCGACACGCGCAACTTCACGACGGTGTCTGAAGGTCTGTCACCCGCAGCACTGCTCAACTGGTTGAACCGCGGCATGGCCTATTGCGTTCCTGCGATCACGAATCGTGGAGGCATGGTGAACAAATTCACCGGTGATGGCTTCATGGCCGTGTATGGAGCCCCCATCGGCCTTGGTGCTGCCGGTGATGCACGCTCAGCCCTGCAAACAGCTCTCGAGATCCAGCACGGCATGGCCCAACTGAATGAAGAGCTGGCCGCCTCCGGCGAACCGCCTATGGCACTCCGTTTGGGGATTCATTCGGGCCCGGTCCTCGCTGGCTCGATGGGTTGCAGCGAGCGGCTGGAGTACGCGGTGATCGGAGACACGGTGAACTGTGCGTCCAGGCTGGAAAGCATCGAGAAGGAGCGCCACGACAACCTGTGCCGGGTGCTGATCTCCGATGTCACCCGTGACCTCCTCGCTCAGGAAGCCACAGCCGAAGACGCGGAATGGATCAGCCGTCTGATCTGGATGGACTGGGGTTCGATGAAGGTGAAGGGCCGCGAGGAACCACTTCGGATCTGGGAACTCAGAGGCATCGCACAGGCAATTGTTGCGGCCACTCAGCCGTGATCGCATCTTCAATCCCAAAGGCCTTGGCCACGGTGGCGGTGGCCACAGACTTCCCGCAGGAGGCTTTCAGGGTCTGTAGCGATGCGGCAACCCGTTGATCGGACGGTTGCACATCGGTGACCAGCATGCTTCTGGCAGGAGGGGAAGCCGTCTCAACAAAATCGAGCCCAAGACCACCTCCCGACGCCTGGGATTGATCACAGCGATAGGCCGTCTCCCAGATTTTGGTGCCCTGAACCGCGCCGATGGTCAACAAGGTCACACCTGGACCGGTCGCCGGTAGATCACGCTGAATCGTGCTTCCAGCGGACTGCCCATCGGATTTGACCACCACCTGCAACGGACGAGGATTCGCCGTTGGCCCCTCCAGAATCCCGATCATCCCACTGGCGCCTGGGGCATACACGCTGTTGACTGGGACGAGGTGAGCCACCAGTCGGGCACTGCATTCACCCCGTGTTCCCCCACCCATGCGACTACCTGGAAAGGTATTGCGCAGGTTGGACTGCGCCAACGACGCAAGGGGCGCACTGATCAATAACCATGCCAGGCAGCAGGAGCGGCCCAGCCGTGTCAGGCCAAAGGGAGCTGACATAGGACCAGAAGGCAGTGATTCCACACTGCTCAATCCCAGCCAAGCTGGCAAGACAGTGGTCCGAAACTCAGATGCAGCAGGTGGGGTGCGCCATCAGCTCATGGGCCACGTCATAGGGCGGGTCTAGGGGCTGGAGCCAGGTGGAGCAGTGCAGCGGTTCGGCCCCTTGACGGCACCCCTCCAGCCTCAGGCGGCTGCCCAGCAGCACCAACTGGAAGGTCCAGTGCTGACGAGCGTGGATTTCAAAGCTGCTGGCCATGGCGTGCAGCTCCTCGGCATTCGATACCAGAAGGATTCCCCCGCTGTTTCAAGGCGCGAGCCAGCAGGAACGGTTCATGATCCCGCTGACCCTCCTCCAAGAGCTCAGCCCAGAGCGGCTGTGAGCTCGCTGTGGGCCTGCGCCAACGCGCCATCGAGGGCGGCGCCATCGCGCCCACCCGCCTGGGCCAGGTTGGGCCGACCGCCACCGCCGCCACCGCAGCGCTTGGCCACGCCACCGATGAACTTGCCCGCCTGCTGCCCCTGGGCAACCACCGCCGGGCCAAAGGCCGCCACCAGCACCACCTTGGCCAGGTCGGCCGGATCCGGCAGACCACCCAGCACCACCGCGGCGCCCGCACCCAGCTGATCGGCCAGGCCCTGGGCGGCGCTCTGCAGGCCACCGCCCTCCACGCCATCCAGGCGCGCCACCAGCAACTGGTGCTCGCCCACGGCGATCGCCTGGCCGGCCAACGCCGCCGACTTGGCCAGGGCCAGCTCCTCGCGGGCCGCCGCCAGGGCCTTGCCGGTGGCCTTGAGCTCCTCCTGCAGCGCCGCAACACGCTCCACGATCTCCGCCGGTTGGGCCTTGAAGCGCTCGCCCAGCTGCTTCACCACGGCATCGCGCTCGTTGAGGTAGGCCAGCACCGCCGGGCCGGCCACCGCCTCAATGCGGCGGATCCCGGCGGCCACGCCGGATTCCGCCACGATCTTGAACAGGCCGATCTCGGCGGTGTTGGCCACGTGGGTGCCGCCGCAAAGCTCCATCGACACGCCCGGCACGTCCACCACCCGCACCACATCGGCGTACTTCTCCCCAAACATCGCCACGGCGCCGGCGGCCTTGGCCTGCTCGATCGCCATCGACCGAACCTCGAGGGCGTGGGCGTCGGCGATCCAGCCGTTGATCAGGGCCTCGATCTGCTCCAGCTCGGCCGGCGTCACGGCCCGGGGGCAGTGGAAGTCGAAGCGCAGGCGGTCGAAGTCCACCAGGGAACCGGCCTGGCCGATGCCTGGATCCACCACCTGCTTGAGGGCGGCCTGCAGCAGGTGGGTGGCCGTGTGATTCGCCTGGGCGCGGCGGCGACAGGCGCGATCCACCTGGGCGTTCACGAGATCGCCGATGGCCAGGCTGCCGCGCTCCACCCGACCGGTGTGCACAAACACGCTGCGGTTGCGCGACACCGCCTCGATCGCCACGATCAGCCCAGCCCCATCGGCACCCTCGCCGCAGAGCACGCCCCGATCACCCACCTGGCCACCACCCTCGCCATAGAAGGGGGTGGTGTCGAGCACCAGTTGCACCGCGTCGCCGGCGCCGGCGCGCTCGGCCGGTTCACCGTTCACCACCAAGGCCAGCACGCAACAGGGGTGCTCCAGCTGTTCGTAGCCCTTAAAGGCGGTGGCTTCGGCGGCGGCCGCCACCTGATCAATC
>CALJTZ010000427.1 GCA_937975655.1 uncultured Synechococcus sp.
GGACGGCGGCGGCGGCGGCGGCGACAGGAGGGCCGCGCCGTCGTCGTTCGCGCGAAACGAACGCCCAGCAGCAGTGATCGCGCCGTCCTCGCTGGCGACGTCGAGCACGACGAGCGACGACTGCTCGGCGGCGAGCAAGCGCGCGAGCTCCTCCACGGAGACGTCCTCGAGGGCGCCGCCCGTCTCCTGCGTGAGCTCGGCGTGGATCTGCAGATGATCCAGGCCGCTGGGGCCCGCATCCAGGAGGCCCTGGACACCGCGGCGGCCAGCGGGAGCGGGACGGTTCCCCTCAGCGACACCCTGCTGGTGGTGGTGGGTCGGGGCTCTTCCGATCCGGATGCCAACTCCAACGTGTCGAAGGTGACGCGCATGTTGGTGGAGGGCTTCGGCTTTGGCTGGGGCGAGACCGTGTATTCCGGGGTGACCTTCCCCCTGGTGGAGCCGGGTCTGCGCCACGTGGTGCGGCTGGGCTTCAAGCGGATTGTGGTGTTTCCCTATTTCCTCTTTTCTGGGGTGCTGGTGAGTCGGATTCGCCAGCACACGGCCCTAGTGGCTGCCGATCATCCCGAGGTGGAGTTCGTGGACGCCTCCTATCTGGGTGATCACCCGCTCGTGATCGCCACGTTCCGTGAGCGCGTGGAGGAGGTGGTGCGGGGCGAGGCTCTGATGAATTGCTCCCTCTGCAAGTACCGCGCCCAGGTGCTCGGGTTTGAGACCGAGGTGGGGGCCCCTCAGCAGAGCCACCACCACCATGTGGAGGGCTTGATCGAGGGCTGCACCCTCTGTGAGCACGAGTGCACCGGTGCCTGTCAGCCCGATGGCATCCCGATTCCCCTGGGCCACCATCACCACCACGACGACGACCACGATCACGGTCACGGTCACGGTCACGATCACGGTCACGATCACGGCCATGCCCCCTATCCCCACGCAGACCATCCCCTGGGGCCGCGCACCCTTTACAAGCCGATGTTGAAATCCGAAGAGAAGGGGTGACTTTGCTCGCCTCATCCGTCTCGGTGTCAGCCGCGTCCCACGAGACCACTGGCTGATAGGGCCTGCTGATCAATCCCCTCTTTCCCCAGTGGTGGAGTCTTTTCCCCAGGTCCGCCTGCGGTTTTCCTCAAGCGATAGCTGGAAACGCCGCATCTGTTGAGGGCTTGGGGATTGCGGTATTCGGTTCGTGCCGCACTTGACAACCCGCACACTGCTGATAGCCGGCTGTCTGCCTCGTGGCCGGATCTCGCTGAAAACCCCTGGGCCGCAAGCGGTCTCAAGTTGGAGCGGGGTGGTTCCGCTGCTGTCAGGCCGCTTTGACGCGGAGGCCTCTGACGTGGACCCCAAAAACTGAACCAGTCCTTATGAGAGCTTCCCTACCGGCCAGACTTGGCCAGGAGAAGCCCCATGAAACGCAAGCGTCACAACCCTGAGCAGATCATCCGCAAACTGCGGACTGCTGAGCAGCTCCTCAACCAGGGTCAGAGCGTCGCCGATGTCTGCAGGGCCTTGGAGGTGTCTGCCCCCACCTATCACCGCTGGCAGCAGCTCTACGGCGGCATGAAGGCCACGGAGGCCAAACGCCTCAAGGAACTCGAGCAGGAGAACACCAGACTCAAGCGTTTGCTGGCCGATGCCGAGCTCGATAAGGCGATGCTCTAGCCCGAAGGGCTTCTGCGAAGCAGTAGGAGCTTGCCGAGGGAAACTTCTAAGCCCGGAACGTCGCCGCAGAGCCGTCGTGGTTCTGCAGGATCAATTCCGGGTGTCCCAGCGTCGTGCCTGCCGGCTGGCGGGCCAAAATCGCAACACCCAACGCCGGCCGGTGCCGGTGGCGGATATCGAGGAGCAGAAGCTGCGCCGGCGGATCCGGGAGCTGGCTCGGCGCCATGTGCGCTGGGGCCGCAGGCTGGTTTACCGGCGGCTGCGGCTGGATGGCTGGAGCGTCAATCACAAGCGGGTACAACGGATCTGGCGGGAGGAGGGGCTGCAGAGGCCCCTGCCGCGCAAGCGGAAGCGTGCAAGGCCCACAGATGGATCCAGGGAGCTACTGAGGGCTGAATACCCGCACCACGTTTGGGCGATCGACTTCCAGTTCGACCAGACGATGGATGGCCGCACGCTCAAGTTCCTGAACGTGATTGACGAATTCAGCCGGGTCTGCCTGGCGATTCGGGTGGGCCGCCGTTGTCAGGCTATGGATGTGATCGACACGATCGAGGAGCTGCTCAAGCTGCATCCACCTCCCACTCACCTGCGGATGGACAATGGCCCTGAGTTCATTGCCCATGCATTGCAGGAGTGGTGCACAGGCAGTGGTACGGGAACGGCGTACATCCCGCCAGGCTCACCCTGGGAGAACCCATTTGTGGAGTCATTCAATGGCCGGTTCAGGGACGAGTTCCTGAACATCGAGCTCTTCTCATCCTTGCCAGAGGCCAAGGTATTGGCGGAGCAGCACCGAATCGAGTACAACGTCTATAGACCGCATTCGGCTCTCCAGGGGCGTACGCCCCTGGAAGTCCTCCAGCAATGGAAAGCGGCTTGATCACCCCATCAGCTCTCAGAAGAACTGGAGCAGCAAAGGGGGTCATGTCACTTGGAGTTCTGGAAGGCCATCGCATAGGCCCATTCCTTACAGAGGGTCTGGATAAAGCGCTCGGCCTTTCCGTTGGTGCGGGGCGTGTAAGGCCTGGTGCGGATGTGCTTGAGACCAAGGGCTTTGCAAGCCTGGGCAAAGCTGCGTGAGAGGTAAGCGGGACCGTTATCCGACATCACTTGGCAGCACTTGGGGTTACCCCAATTCGGTGGACAGGTCTCAGGGCCTCACCAATTTGAGTTTACGGGTGCTGACGAACTGCTGCTCGTAAGCGATCGGGCTGAGGTACCCGATCGTTGAATGACGACGCTCACGGTTGTAGTAACCGTCGATCCAGAACGCCAAACGGCTTTGTAGCTGTTGAGAAGACAACAGGGTCTCTGCGTCGTCATCGAGATCCAGTTCGTGTTTGAGGGTGGAGAAGAAGCTCTCCACCACCGCGTTGTCCCAGCAGCAGCCCTTGGCCGACATGCTGCAACTGATCTGATGGGCCACCAGGCGCTGCCGGTAGGCCGTAGCCCGGTATTGGGTTCCCTGGTCCGTATGGATCAGCAGTTGATCAGGCTCAATCTGCCGCTGACCCAAGGCCCGGTTCAGGGCCTCCAGCACCAACGTGGCCTCCATGGTTGCGCCCATGGCCCAACCGATTACACGGCGGCTGTACAGGTCGATCCAGACGGCCAGGTACCTCCAGCCCGCCGTGGTGCGGATGTAGGTGATGTCACCGGCCCAGCAGCGGTTAGGAGCGGCTGGGCTGAACTCCTGCAGCAGCAGGTTCTCCGCGATTCCGGCGGTCTTGTTGGCGCGGTTGCCCGTGTTCTGGCAAGGCCTGAACCAGCGACGGGTCTTGGCCTTGAGCGCGGCATTGCGCATCAGCCGCGCGACCCGGTGCCGACCAACCTTGTGGTCAGCAGCCAGCAGCTCCTGGTGGATTCGCGGCGCGCCGTAGAAACCACGGTGCCGTTCAAACACTTCCTGCACCTGGGCCGAGAGGACCGCGTTCTCACGGGCCCGACGGCCCGGGTGCTGCTGTCCTTGCCGCCAGGCATAGAAGCCGCTGCGCGCCACACCCAGCTGCCGGCACAGCCAGGCCACAGAAAAGCGATCCGACAGCTGGCTGATCAGGCGAAACCTCTCGGCGGCAGCTGCTCTTTTGCAAAGTGAGCTGCCGCCAGCCTGAAAAAATCCTTCTCCCTCCTGAGTTCACGGTTTTCCTTGCGGAGCTGGGCCAGTTCAGCCCTCTCGTCGCTGGTGAGCTGACCCTGTTCAGGGAGACCGAAATCACCACGGTCGATGCGGGCCTGGCGAACCCACTTGGCCAGGCTGCTGTTGGGGAGACCCAGCCGCTGAGCCACAGCCGTGCAGCTGAGTCCCTCACTGAGGCAAAGAGCAACGGCCTCAGCTTTTTGCTGCGCCGTGAACCGGCGCCTGGTCTTGGTCGGGTTGGTCATTGATGAACAGTCTGAGGGTCATGGCGTGACTCCTATCGACCTGTCCACGAAACCGGGGCAACCTCAGAGTTGGGACATCACCGACCTGCCCACCACCGTGCGCGGGATCTGGCTCTACCTCTATCTGGTGATCGATGTCTGGAGCCGCAAAGTGGTGGTCTGGGATGTCGCCGAACGAGAAGACCCAGCCATTGCAGCCGATCTGGTGAGCAGGGCTTGCTTGAGAGAGCGGATCAGCAAGAGACGCCGCCAACCTCTGATCCTCCACGCGGATAACGGCAATGCCATGCGTGCGGCGACACTGGAAAGCCGGCTGGAAGAGCTGGGCGTGCTCAGATCCTTTTCCAGGCCACGGGTGTCCAACGACAACCCGTACTCGGAATCCCTGTTCCGCACAGCGAAGTACCGGCCGGATTACCCACGTAAGCCGTTCACCAGCAAGGACGAGGCCTGCCAGTGGGTGGCGTCGTTTGTCGACTGGTACAACCATCGGCACCGCCACAGCGGCATCAAGTTCGTGACTCCCCAACAACGTCACTGCGGTCAGGCCGTAGAGATCTGCCGGCACCGTGCTGTCGTCTACGAAGACGCGAGCCAGCGCAATCCAGGCGATGGTCACGATCGATTCGCTGTTGGCGTCAGCCGGAGGTGGTCTGGATCAATCCACCGCCAGCAGAAATCGAATCCAAGACAGCTACGTTGGCGATGGCTGCCTGAACAGCAGCAGGGGCGTCATCTTTCCTGGCAGTCACCGGTGCATGAGGCCAAGCTGTTGGCCTATCATCACCCAGTCCAGTATAACACCTACAGATCGCATTCGACGCTCAAGGGGCGTACGCCCCTTGAGGTCATCCAGCAATGGAAAGCGGCCTGACTGCCCACCAGCTCTCAGAAGAACGGGACCAGCAAAGGGGGTCACGTCAGTGAGAAACAATTGGCCGCAGAGCCAGGCATCCACGATCCGCTCGCGCACCAGCTAGGAGTTGCCCGTGATTTCCACGATGTTGCAGAGCCCGCGCCTCCAGCGTGGCGTCGCTGGCTGTGTTGATGTACCCGCTGCTCAGGATCCAGCGGCGTGGTGTCACCCACCACATGCCATGCCACCTTAATTCTGCGCAATGTAACACCGAGGGCTTGGGATCATCTGAGCTGTCGGCGGCCCACAGTTGACTGGTTGAACTGGAACCGCTGGGCCACCTCCTCGCCGGTCTGCTTCCAGATCAGGCTGTCGAGGGTGGTTAGGGCGTCGAGGTCAACCATGGTTGACCGTCACCGGATCGCTTTACTCCAGGGACTGAATCAGCGGCACCAGCTCCTGCACGCTGCCGGCGTTCTTTAACTCCTGCAGTTGCCCGGTGCCGGTGCTGTCCTCAGGGTTGAGTTGATCGGTCAGCAACCGCAGGCTGCGGCCCTCCTCCAGTACCAGAGCCAGCACGGCCGCGCGATCGTCGCGCACATCCACCAGGTTGTCGCCGCGCTGCTGGAAGCGCAGCCCGATCTGGCCCAGATCGCCCCGCTCGCAGCGGCGCAGGCTGGTGACGCTGAGGCGCTTGAGTTGGCCCTGGCGACTGGCCAGCAGCACGGCGCCCTCGGTGCTGGCGGCGGCCGCACCCACCACCGTTTCGCCGGGCAGCAGCCGGATCAGCACCGGGCCCTGGGCATTGCGGCCCATCACCGGCAGGTTGCTCTCGTTCACCGCCAGGCGCAGCATCCGCCCGGTGCTGCTGGCCACCACCAGATCGTCGCCCTCGCGGCACACCACCACCCGTTGCAGCGTCACGCCATCTTTGAGCTTCAGCACCGTGGCGGCCCGGCCAGACAGCTCCTGGAACTCCTCCAGCGGCAAGCGCTTGAAGCGCCCATCGCTGCTCAGCAGGCCGATGCTCGCCCCCTTGGCGGCAGTGCCGCTGGGTAGCGGCAGCAGCTGCACCACGGTTTCGCCGCTCATGCCCTCGGGCAGGAACTTCTCGAGGCTGCCCGGTTGCTGGCCGGCGAATTCCCAGCGCAGCAGCGCCACTCGGCCGGCATCGGTGAAGGCCAGCAGGGCCGGCTTCTCGGCCACCGGCAGGATCACCCTCGCCGGTGAGGGGTTGTCGCCCGCCTCTGCGGCTTCGTCCAGGTGCAGCCGCCCCAGGAGCTGGGGCCCCACGATCTTCACCTGACCATCGGCCTGGATCACCAGCCGGCCATCGCTGGCCAGCCCCTCCAGGGCCCGCTGGCGCAGCAGTTCCGCGTTGGGGCGGATGGCGGCACTGCGCTGGGCCACCAGTTCGTCGCCCCCTTCCACCAGCCGCGTGCGCCGCGGCGTGGCGAAGCGCTTTTTGAGCGCCTTGAGCTCCGCCACCAGGGCGTCCAGCAGGGCTGGCCGCTCATCCAGCAGATAGCGCAGTTCCGATCGTTCCTGGCGCAGGTCGTCGGCTTCCTTGCGCAGGCTCTCCTGCTCCAGGCCCGTGAGCCGGCGCAGGGGCATGGCCAGCACCGCATCGGCCTGGCGGTCGCTCAGATCCAGGTGCACCTGCAGGCTGGCCTTGGCGCTGGCTGCATCGGGAGCTGCGGTGATCATCTCGATCACCCGGGCCAGGGCATCCAGGGCCTTGATCAGGCCCTCCACCACCTCCAAGCGATCCTCCGCCCGCTTGAGCGCATGGCGGGTGCGGCGAATGATCGTGAGTTCGCGGTAGTCGAGGAACTCCTGCAGCAGTTGGCGCAGGCTCAGCTGCACCGGTTTGCCGTTCACCAGGGCCAGCATGATGGCGCCGTAGTTGCTCTGCAGCGCCGTGCGGCGCTGCAGTTCCGTGAGCACCTTCGGCGGGTCGGCATCGCGGCGCAGCTCCACCACCACCCGCATGCCGTCGCGATCGGATTCGTCGCGGATGTCGGCGATGCCGGTGATCTTGCCGTCGTTCACCTGTTCGGCCAGCTTCTCGATCCAGCCGGCCTTACTCAGCTGATAGGGCAGCTCAGTGATCACAACGGCGCCGCGGCGGTGGCGGCCCTTGCCAGGCTGCACTTCCTCAATGTGGGCCACACCCCGCATCGGGATGCTGCCGCGCCCGTTCAAGTAGGTGTCGCGCACACCGGTGCCGGTGAGCACCTCGCCGCCGGTGGGGAAATCGGGCCCCGGCACCAGCTCCAGCAGCTTGTCGTCGGAGAGATCCGGCTTGCGCACCAGGGCGATCAGGGCGTCCACCACCTCCCCCAAGTTGTGGGGCGGGATGTTGGTGGCCATGCCCACGGCGATGCCGGTGCAGCCATTCAGCAGCAGGAAGGGCAGCTGGGCGGGCAGCACCGTGGGCTCCTGCTGGGAGCCATCGAAGTTGGGGGCGAAATCAACGGTGTCGCTGCCGATCTCCTCGAGCATCGCCTGGTGGGCGATCGGCGCCAGCCGCGTTTCCGTGTAGCGCATGGCTGCCGGTGGGTCGTCGTCCACCGAGCCGAAGTTGCCGTGGCCATCCAGCAGCGGGTTGCGGCTGGCGAAGGTCTGCACCAGCCGCACCAGGGCGTCGTACACCGCCTGGTCGCCGTGGGGGTGGTACTTGCCGAGCACGTCGCCCACCACGCGGGCGCACTTGCGGTAGGGCCGATCTGGGGTGAGCCCCAGCTCGTGCATCGCGAACAGGATGCGGCGCTGCACCGGCTTGAGGCCGTCGCGAGCATCCGGAAGGGCCCGCCCCACGATCACGCTCATGGCGTACTCGAGGTAGGAGCGCTGCATCTCCTGATGCAGGGCGATCGGCTCTATCCGCAGAGCGTTGGGATCTTCGCGACGCTCCTCGGCCATCCGGTGCTGCGGGGTGAGGGCGGACTGTGCGGCTCAGCCTACAGATCCTGTCCAGGCTGGCCGCTTCACTCGTCCTCGTCCTCCGGACTGGTGGCCCCGGCGTTCGCCTGGGCGCGATCCACATCGGCTTTCAGGCTGGGTGCATTAAGCAGTTGGCGGGTTGCGATCCGCAGGCGATCGCCCCAGAGCTGCTCCTTCTGGAAGCTCTCCAGCACGTAGTTGGGCTCGGCCGCCAGGGCCTGGTGGGCCAGTTCCAGGCTCTCGCTGTTGCCCGGCTTCTGCAGATTGAGGGCGGCGGCCAGGGCCAGCATCGGTTCGGCTGCACTGGCCTTGATGGCGAGCACCCGCCGCCAGCGCTTGATCGCCTCGCCGTCCTTTTTTTGTTCGTAGAGCACCAGGGCCTGGTTGTTGATCGATTCCCAGAAGTCCTTGCGCAGCGCGCTGGCCTTCTCGAAGGCCCCCAGGGCGGATCCGGGATTGCCCATCAGGATGTAGGCGTTGCCCAGATCGAAGTAGGCACCGGCGTTTTTGCCATCCAGCTTCAGGCCCTGCTGGATCAGATCGGCGGCCTGCTGCGGCTGGCTGGCCCGCAGGGCCAGGGAGCCCTGGGCAAACAGGATGCCGGCGTTGCGGGGATCCAGTTGCTTGGCCCGCAGCAGCGAGCTGGAGGCCTGCTTGTCCTGGCCGCTGCGCAGCTGGGCTTCCGCCAGCAGGATCCAGCCGCGGGGATCATCCGGCAGCAGCTGCACCGTGAGGGCCGCCAATTTGGCCGCATCCTCCGCCTGCCCCATCCGCAGCAGCCGTGCAGCGGCCTGGGCGATGCCGAGCCCGGCGGATTCCAGGTCGCGCTCGCTCGGCACCGCCACGTAGGGCACCAGGGCCCGGGCCGGCGGTGGGGTGAGCATCCCGGCCCCGCAACTGCCGATGGCCATGGCGAGCACCAGTCGAGCCGCCGCTCGAGACCTCAACCCGCGCCCAGCCATCCAGCCCAGAACGATCTGGCCTCCAGCCTAGGGAGAACCTGCCTCGGCGCCCTCGCTCGCGGCGCGGATGTTGCGGCGCCACATGGCCGGTTTGATTCGCCGCAGGGCCGAGGCCCGCAGCTTCTCGTCCCACTCGGCATCGCTCCAGGCCAGCGCCTCCTGTGCCTGCAGGTTCAGCCACCAGTCGCGGGGCTGCACGTCGGGATCCGGGCTGCTCTGCAGGCCCCGCTGGTTCCAGGGGCACACGTCCTGACAGATGTCGCAGCCGGCTACCCAGCCCGTCAGCGCCGGGGCGATCGCGGCCGGCAAGTTCTCCGCCCGGTTCTCGATCGTGTGGAAGGCGATGCAGCGGCGGGCATCCACCACGAAGGGCTCCACGATGGCGCCGGTGGGGCAGGCGTCGAGGCAGGCGCTGCAGGCGCCGCACTGGGGTCGCCCCGGTTGATCTGCCGGCAGCTCCAGATCCACCAGCAGATGGCCCAGCAGCAGCCACGACCCCTGCTGCGGATGGATCAGGTTGCCGTGTTTGCCGATCCAGCCCAGCCCGGCCTCTTCGGCCCAGGCCTTATCCAGCAGCGGGGCGCTATCCACGCAGGCGCGCCAGCGCACCCCCGGCACCTGCTGCTCGAGCCAGCGTCCCAGGGCCCGCAGGCGCCCATCGATCAACCGGTGGTAGTCGCGGCCCCAGCCATAGCGGGCCACATTCAGGCTGCCGCACTGCTTCCAGCCGGTGGCCAGGCCGGTTTCGGCTTCCAGCCGGCTGTACAGATCGATGCCGTAGCGGCTCATGGCCGTCATGCTGCGGTTGGGCCGCATCTGGCCCACCAGGCCGGCCGCGTGCCAGGTGGTGCCGGAGCTGACCTGCTTGCGTTCCAGCACCACCACGTCTTTCCAGCCGAGGCGGGCGAGATGATAAGCGGTGGAACAGCCGATGACGCCGCCGCCGAGCACGACGATCGCGGCCACGCCGGCCGCGCAGGCGAGGGGATGACCGCAGTATGTCAGTCCGGTATTGAGGACCTGGTTCTCGAGGGGCGCGA
>CALJTZ010000428.1 GCA_937975655.1 uncultured Synechococcus sp.
CTGAGAGATTTCTAGACGTTGACGTACACCAAAGCGATGTTGTTCATCAATGACCACTACGCCAAGGCTGTTGAACTGCACGCCTTCTTGAATGAGTGCGTGCGTGCCAATCACAATGTCAGCGCGGCCATCAGCCATTTCCTCAAGCGCTGCCTGACTTTCCTTGGCAGAACGGAAACGGGATAGCTCTACGACTTTGACCGGCCAGTCCGCAAAGCGGTTACGGAAGTTTTCAGCATGCTGTTCGCAGAGCAGGGTGGTTGGGCACAAAACCGCCACCTGCTTGCCGCCGGCGACGGCGCAGAAGGCGGCGCGCAGCGCCACTTCGGTCTTGCCGAAGCCGACATCGCCGCACACCAGCCGGTCCATGGGCTGGGGTTGCTCCATGTCGCGTTTCACATCGCTGATCGCCTTCACCTGATCGGGGGTGGGCTCGTAGGGGAAGGAGTCTTCGAGTTCGCTCTGCCAGGGGCCGTCGGCGGGGAAGGCGAAGCCCGGCGCCTGGTGGCGTTCGGCGTAGAGCTTCACCAGGTCGAGGGCCACCTTGCGCACGGCCTTCTTGGCCCGCTCCTTGGCCTTGGTCCAGGCCGTGCCGCCCATGCGGTTGAGGTCGGGCGGCGCATCGGTGCTGGCCCGGTAGCGGCCCAGGCTGCCCAGCTGGTCGGCCGCCACCCGCAGCAGGCCATCGGCGTACTGCACCACCAGGTAGTCGCGGGATTCGCCGCTGATCGCCAGCTTCTCGAGCTTGAGGAACTTGCCGATGCCGTGGTTGCGGTGCACCACGAAGTCGCCCGGCTGCATCTTGTTGGGATCCACCGTGCGGCTGGCCGCCTTGCGGCGCCGGCGCACGTAGCCAGTGGCGGCCAGGCTCTGCTGGCCGAAGAACTCCCGATCAGTGATCAGCACCAGCTTCCAGGCCGGCAACTGCAGCCCCTCCAGCTCGGCCGTGCCGCGGGTTTTGAGGGCCACCGGCGTGGCCTGCGCCACCAGCCGCTCGATGGCGGGGAAGTCGGTGGGGTTCGGCACGAAGCGCGTGATGCAGTCGTGCTCCTCCAGCAGGGCCACGGCCCTGCTGGGCTGGGCCGAGAGCAGCCACACCGTGGCCTTCTCGGCCACAAAACCCTTCACCAGACCGGCCAATTTGCCGAACGCGTTGGGATAGGCCGGCACCGAACGGGAGGCCAGATCAAAGCTGTTGGGGTGGTTGTCGGTTTCGTGCAGTTCCGCCAGATCGAAGCCGGTAAAGGCCTCCGCCTGCTCCAGGGCTTCGGCGGGCGGGCGGTGCAGCAGCGGTGGCAGCTCCAGCCCCAGTTCCTGCACCACATCACCGTGGTGATCGGCGGCGTGTTCAAACCACTGCTGGCCGTGGGAGAGGCAGTGGCGCCGCTCGTCCACGGCGATCAGCGTGTTGGGGGGGAGATAGTTGAGCAGGGAGGCCGGCCGCTGCCAGGCCAGACCCATCAGCCGCCGCATGCCCTCGGGCGTACCACCCTCCAAGAGCAGGTCGCTGGCCTCGGGGCTGAGTAGGCGCTCCAGCCCATCGGGCATGGACTCCCGCAGCGCTTCGGCAATCAGGGGGCCATAGCCGGTGGGGGTGAGGCGCACCACCTCGATGGCATCGAGGGAACGCTGGGAAGCGGGATCAAATTCCCGCAGTTTTTCCAATTCCTCGCCAAAAAACTCGACCCGCACAGGAAGCTCGGCGCTTACCGGGAAGAGGTCGACGATGTCGCCCCGACGGCTCCAGTTGCCCTCCTGTTCAATCGTGGGTACCCGCTCGTAACCGAGCCGGGTGAGGGTGGCCGCCAACTCCTCGAGATTCACCGTGTCGCCCTTACGCAGGCTCAGGCACTGGTGCTGCAGCGCATCGGGCGGCGGCAGATGGGGCTGCAGGGCGCGCTCGGTGGCCACGATCGCCTGGCGCCTCCTGCTGCTGGCACCACCATCGAGGAGCTCGCTCAGCACTTGCAATTGCCCCCAGGTGATCTCACTGGTGGGATCAAAGGGCTCGTAAGGGCTGCCTTCGCTGGTGGGGTACAGCTGGCAGCTGTCCCAGCCCATGAGCTCCAGCAGGGCCGCCCAGCGGCCCGCCTCCTCCAGGGTGGGAACGATCACCAGCAGCGGCGCCTCCGCTGCTGCCGCCAAGGCACTGCTCACCAGGGCCCGCGCCCCCCGGCCCGCACCACTCAGCCGCAGGCGCTCTGCCCGTTGTAGGCGCAGCAGCACCTCCCCGGTGAGGGTCACCTGCTGCAGCTGACGCACCAGGGCGGTGAGGGGCATTGGGGCAAACCTGCTGAGCCGCGCATCCTCGCAAGTGGAATGGGTGCGTGCGCGCCAGAATTGGGCCAGAGCGTCGCAGCTGAACCGTGAATGTCACCGAGGCGGTGCCCTTGCTGCTCTGATGGCTCGCTACCGCTGCCCCTACTGCCACCCCAGCCCCGTGCTGGTGCAGCGCCGCTCTGACGGCGCCCCGCATTGCGGCCATTGCGGCGATCCGCTTGAGCGGGTTCCCCTGGTGCGTCCGCTGCCTGCGCTGGCCGGGCTGCTGGTGCTGGCGGGCTTGGTGCTCACGGCGGCGGCGCAGCATCAGGCCGTGATGCCGGCGGTGGCACCGCAGCTCAGGCCGCAGGACTACCCGCTCTCCAATGGTCGAGAGGGGGTGCTGCATGCCCAGCTGGAGGCGGCCGATCGCAGTTGGCAACCCCGGGCTGAGCCCCTGCCCGGTGGCGGCACCCGCTACGTCTACAAGCGTCGCGCTGGCGATCCAGCCCTGTCCGTCGAGCAGATCAAGCGCTTGATCCAGAACCCGCCGCGGTTCGATAGGGAGCGCCGCGCCATTGATGATCTGCTGGTTCAGCTGCGCTCTCGCGGCGTCAGGGTGGTGTTGGGGCCGCCTCGCAAGGCTGGGGCTGCCGGGGAATGGGAGCCCCGGGCCCGCACCCTGCGGATCCGGCCGGATGTGCCGGCGAAGGGCAGCCGCGAGTTCGCGCTGGTGCTCAACCACGAGGCCATTCATGTGGCCCAGAGCTGCCGCCGCGGGTTGCTGCAGCTTCAGCCCAAACCCCTGGGCCTCTCCAGGGCCGTGGATGCCGAGGCGCGTCGCCACCTCAGCGATCCCCTCTACGCCCAGGCCTCGCCACGGGAACTGGCCCTGGAGGAAGAGGCCTACGCCAACCAGCACCGCCTCGATCTAGGCGGTCAGTTGGTGCAAGCCCATTGCCGCGGCAACAGGCTTGGTTAGCCCCACACCCAGGTGGGCAAAGGGGTGGGGCTGCATGGAGCAAGAGGTCATGGCTGGCCGGGTGACACCTCAACCGCGAGCGATGTCACCCCTCACGGTTACCTGACCAACCTGTTGAGAAGCATTCAGCGATGGAAGCCGCTGAAGTTCTCCATGAACGTAGGAGATAGGCCTTCCAGTGCACTCCTGAGCTCGGAAGAAGGGTATCCATAGGCAACAACGGAAACAGGCTTCAATAAAGCCATAAATCTCGCGCCGAATTAATCTCCAAATGCAGCCATGTGTGACATGGCCTGACTGGAATCAGCGTAACGCTCGTGAATATGGATCTGGTTACGATCCGCATTGGCACTCCATTCAAAATGAGTGGTCAAAGGCTCATTGGCCAAAAAGAAATCTGTCATCTCAGCTGCGAGTTCGCCAATCTTTTCAAAGTCAGAAGGCTGACATTCGCAGGTGATCGTCCAGCTGGCCCAGGTAGAAGTAGTCATGGTTGTGGAGATGATGGAAGTGGGAGGGAGTGAAAGAGGAAGAGGAGGCTTTAGCGTCCTGCCTGGATCATGTCAACGAGCTTTTCGGCTACTGCATAGCATGTAAGCATTGGATTACGGCTGACATGATCCGGGAAGATCGAGCAGTCCGCAACCCGAAGACCAGAGCACTCATGCACTTTAAGAGTAGGATCGACAACGGCATGATTGTCGCTGGATGGACCCATTTTGCAGGTGCCAATCGCATGCCAAATCGTGGCAGAACGATCAGAGATATAGTTTTCGAGCGCTCGCGTATCAGCCACCATGGCGTCGTTGAGAACTGCCACTCCAGAGGAGATCTCGCTCAGTTCACCAGAGGTTAGTAGTGAATAACCACGCCGAACTCCATCAACCATCTTTCGCATATCCTCCGCATGCGAATTAAGCCTGTGGTCGATGCGGGGTTGTCGTGTCGGGTCAGCACTTTCAATCGACACGCGGCCGCGAGATTGAGGACGATTGATCACAATGCCAGTTCCGAACATGAGACCTCGGGTCGGATCTGCACCTGGGAAACGCTCAGCGCCAAGTTTGCCTAGACAATAGATCTGCATGTCATTTTTGAAAGCACTGCCAGGAGCCGTGTAGTGAATAACCATCTGGACGTCATCGTCAGATTCATTGACAATGGATGGATTTGGATAAGCTGCGACAACAGCAAGGGAGTGATCAATCAGGTTGCTACCGACACCCTGCAAATCATTGACACAATCAATCCCGATTCGGTCTAGGTCATCCTTGGGTCCTACACCAGATCGCAGAAGAAGGGCTGGAGAGTTGATGGAGCCAGCAGAAACAATAACCTCGCCGCCCGAGAAAACCTCAATGCTGCCAGATGCGTTGATTGTTTCCACCCCAGTTGCCCGCTTGCCAGCAAAAAGGATCCGCGCAACATTCGTGTGGTCCTTAATTGTAAGGTTGGGTCTATCTTGTGCCTCCAGAAGATAGGCAATAGAACTGGAAACACGCAATGAGCCATCCCCAGAACGGTTCATGGGAATTGGGCCTACACCGTCGTAGCCCCTAGGATGATTGTGATCAGGAACCCATGCATAGCCATTGCCCATCGCAGTCTTCTTGAAAGCGGACACGACGTGGCTGTATTCGTCGGGCTTAAAGCGAGTAATCGGTATTCGACCAGCACTACCATGGTAACTCGAGTATCCGAAATCAAGGTCTGTTTCGATGCGCTTATAGAGTGGCAAAATATCATCCCAATCCCAGCCGTCATTGCCTAGACTCGCCCATTGACGGAAGTCTTGTTTGAGGCCCCGCAGAGAAATGCAGCCATTCACAGACGAACAGCCTCCAGAAACTTTTCCCCGTGCATAGGGGAACTGACGGCCGGGAATGACGTCAGTAATATAGTTCCAGTCATGCCTATCAACAGATACAGCCTTCGAATCAAGTAGATCGCTGGGGGTTTCCTCTATCGAACGAAAGTGCGGTCCTGCTTCAAGCAAAAGAACATGAATACTTGGGTCTTCGCTGAGACGGGATGCAATCGCAGCACCAGCATTGCCAGCACCAACAACGATGTAATCAAAAGTTTTTGTCATGGGTCCGGTTACAGGAAAAGTGAAGCTGAAGTGACCGAATGAGGCTAAGTGGATATCACCAGGATAAGGCGATCACGCAGGGGTTGCCCTGGCATGCAACAAGGGGTCATAAGGCGTGTCTAGAAAAATCCTGAATCCGAAACGGGTGTACCGTCAAGGATGTCCATCACCTCATGTCTGTACTGGGAGAAGATGCTTTGGGCCTCTTTCCAGCTCTTGGCGACAGGGCTTGAAAGCAAGCTTCTTGAAACCTGCTCAAAGGTGGACAGCTCTGACTGGAAGCCCATGCCATAAGCACCATCAATCACGGCCGATGTGCCCC
>CALJTZ010000429.1 GCA_937975655.1 uncultured Synechococcus sp.
GTCGCGGCCGGTGGGGGTCACGTAGCGGGCCACGGTGACAGCCAGGCCACTGCCGTCGCCCCCCAGGTTGATGAGGGTTTGAATCAGCCCCTTGCCAAAGGTGCGGCCCCCCAGCAGCTCCGAACGACCGTTGTCCTGCAGGGCCCCCGCCAGGATCTCGCTGGCGCTGGCGGTGCCGCCGTTCACCAGGGTCAGCATTGGGCCGGCGTAGAGCACGCCGCGATTGGCCTGCTGGGCATCGCTGAAGCCGTCGCGGTTCATGGTCTCCACGATGGGTGCGCCGTCCAGCAGGTCGTTGGCCACGGCCAGGCCGGCACTCACCAGGCCGCCGGAGTTGTTGCGCAGATCCAGGATCAAGCCCTCGATCCCCTCCTGGCGGAGTTGTCCCAGGGCCTCACTCACCTGCTGGGGCACCGGGTCGGAAAACTGGGTGATGCGCAGGTAGCCCAGGCGGTGGCTGCTGCCATCCAGCAGGCGGAAGCGCACCGGCTGAAGATTCACCTCCCGGCGGCTCAGTTCCACTTCCCGGATGCGCCCGCCGGGGGCTTGCAGTTCCAGCAGCACCCGTGATCCAGAGGCGCCCCGCAGCTTGGCGGCGGTGGTTTCCAGGCCCAGCTCCTGGGCGGCCACCCCATTCACCTTGAGGAGTTCGGTGCCGCTCACGATGCCGGCCTCCGCGGCGGGGGAGTCTTCCAGGGGGGCGATCACCACGATGGCGGGGTCGCCACTGCGCAGGCCCAGTTGCAGGCCCACGCCGCTCACGGTGCCCTGGGTGTTGGAGCGCAGGGTGGTGTACTCGGCCGGGCGCAACAGACGGGTGTAGGGGTCGCCGATGGGCGCCAGCATCGAATCGATGGCGTCGTAGGCATCGGCACTGGTGCTGATGGGGCGCTCCAGCGTTTTCTGGCGCAGGCGTTTCCAGTGGATGGTCTCGAAGCGATCGGGGTCCACGTAGCTCTGGTTCACCAGGCGCCAGCTCTCCACCACGAGCTGCTGGGCATCGCTGAGGGCCTGCACCGGTTGGGCAGCGGTGGGCAGGCTCAGCAGCAGCACCAGAGCCGCCAGCAGCAGGCCCCGGAGGCGGCGCCAGGCCCATGTTTCGGTCGGTGGAGACTCCACGGTCATGGGCGGCTCAGCGCTCACGGAGGGTTCGAGGTGATCGGTAGACTCTGCCAACCAAACCACCTCGCTGCATGGCGAACTCCTCACCCGCCTCCGGCGGAAAGTCATCGCCCGTCTACGACTGGTTCAACGAGCGCCTGGACATCCAGGAAATCGTTGACGACGTCGCGTCGAAGTACGTGCCGCCCCACGTCAACATCTTCTATTGCCTGGGCGGCATCACCCTGGTCTGCTTCCTGATCCAGTTCGCGACTGGGTTCGCGATGACCTTCTATTACAAGCCAACGGTGGTGGAGGCCTACGCCTCCGTGGAGCACCTGATGACGGACGTCAGCTTCGGCTGGCTGATCCGCTCCGTGCACCGCTGGAGCGCCTCAATGATGGTGCTCATGTTGATCCTGCACGTTTTCCGCGTGTACCTCACCGGTGGTTTCAAGCGACCCCGTGAGCTCACCTGGGTCACCGGCGTCACCATGGCCGTGATCACCGTGTCCTTTGGCGTCACCGGCTACTCCCTCCCCTGGGATCAGGTGGGCTACTGGGCCGTGAAGATCGTGTCCGGCGTCCCCGCAGCTGTTCCCGTGGTGGGCGATTTCATGGTTGAGCTGCTCCGTGGTGGCGAGAGCGTTGGCCAGGCCACCCTCACCCGCTTCTACAGCCTGCACACCTTTGTGCTGCCCTGGCTGCTGGCCGTGTTCATGCTCATCCACTTCCTGATGATCCGGAAGCAGGGCATCTCCGGTCCCCTCTGATCCGCTCCTGGGGCCTGGGATTGCGCATTGTTGCGATCACGGCCCTTGATCTCCTCGGCTCTCCCGCCAGCCCATCGGCGGCTCCTAGCCTTCCCCCATCGGCATCAGCACCATGCACGTCCTCAAGAAGCCCGATCTGAGCGATCCCAAGCTGCGGGCCAAGCTGGCCAAGGGCATGGGCCACAACTATTACGGCGAGCCCGCCTGGCCCAACGACCTGCTCTACATCTTCCCGGTTGTGATCCTGGGAACCATCGCCTGCATCGTGGGCTTGGCGGTTCTCGATCCAGCCATGCTGCTGGACAAGGCTGATCCCTTCGCCACACCCCTGGAAATCCTTCCCGAGTGGTACCTCTACCCGGTGTTCCAGATCCTGCGGGTGGTCCCCAACAAGCTGCTCGGCATCGCCCTGCAGACGATGATCCCCCTGGGCCTGATGCTCATCCCGTTCATCGAGAGCTTCAACAAGTTCCAGAACCCGTTCCGTCGTCCGGTGGCCATGGCGGCCTTCCTGTTCGGCACCCTGTTCACCATCTACCTCGGCATCGGTGCTGCCCTGCCGATCGACAAGTCCCTCACCCTGGGCCTGTTCTGATCCTGGCGGCCTTCTGGCCGGAGGTTTGATTGCTTGTTAGCCGCGGCGGGATTGTCCCACCGCGGCTTTTTTGTGTCTGGCCCCAGTTGAGCTGGCCTGAGCTCAGGGGCTGTTGATGTCCAGCAGGGTCACGTCCTTGGGGTTCACCCGCAGCAGATGGTGCAGGAGCAGGAATCCCACGATCGTCCAGGTCTGATAGGTGCGGGCTTGCTGTCCCACCCAGGTGCCGGTGGGACCATCGAAGTACTCGGCCCACTGCTGGCGCGGCAACTGGTTGAGCTGCATCCAGTAGCACTCCTCGAGCATGGCCTTCATCTGCCCCATCAGCAGCACGTCGGCTTCGGGGTAGCGCTGCTCGTGCAGCAGGATCGCTCCCCCCAGATACCAGAGCAGGCTGGGCCAGTGCCCCCCGTTGTGGTAACTCCAGGGCCAGTTCTTGGGATCCGAGCCCGTTTTCTCGCGCCACTTGTCGCCTTCGATCGGTGGATGGCAGATGCGCATCGGCATCTGGGCCATCAGGTGATGGCGGTTGTGCAGCACCAAGCGGAACAGGGCGCGCTGTTGCGGGGCGGTCACCAGTCCGAACAGGCAGGCCAGGGAATTGCCCAGGCTGTAAAAGCGGAAGTCCGGTCGGCCGGTGCGCATGTTGCCGATCAGGTAACCGCCACGGTCCTCCAGCCAGTCCTGCAGCCACGGCGGGATCACCTGGGGCTGCACGTTGAACTCGTTCAGGGCCTGGGTTTCCCCGTATTGCTCCGTGGGGCGCCGCCGCAACACCTGCATGGTTTTGCTGGTCACCCAGTAGTGCTTGAGCAGGTAGGAGCGCAAATCGTGCTTCCACTGGCGGGTGAGCACGAGACGCTGCTCCAGAAGCCTGCTGCTTCGCCCCTTCTGGGCCAGATCCATCAGCTGGGAGCAACTGCCGAGGCATCCATACAGCAGCACCTCGATCTCCAGCGGTGCGCCCCACACATCCATGGGGCGGTCGATCATGAATGAGCAGTCGGGCACGAACAGCACCGGTGTGCCCTCGAACGTGGGGTGCAGCACCAGGTCGAGCAGCAGCTGCACACCTCGCTGCACCTTCTGGCTGGCTCCGAATTCCACGTCGCGGCTGCGCCGCACGTACAACCAGCACAGCACCGGCCACCACAGGCTGGCGTCCACCGAGGTGATGCTGCCGATCGAGCGCTGGCCGTAGTCCGCCAGCAGTTGCCCGTTCTGCTCCACAAAGCTGGTGGGGAACACACCGCGGGTCTGATAGGCGCTGCTCTGGAGCTCGAGGCACACCTCCAGGAAGTTGCGCACGATCTCGTAGCGGCCCTGCACCAATAGGAGCAGCATCACCGGCACGTTGTCCCGCAGGAACACCTCGCCGTAGTTGGCCGCATCACTGCGTCCGCCTGGATGGCTGAGGGCTGCTACGGATCCCACCAACTCCCCGCGCACACGGATCAGCGTGCGCTCGAAATGTTCATTGGCGCTGGCCACCACAGCTTCCTCGCGGGAGCTGGGCCGAACCCGTAGACGCTCTTGGCTGAATTGCTTGGCCATCACGGGCCTCCCGCCCGTTGGGCTGCCAGGCCCGAACCATAGAAATGGCAGGCGGCCGCGTCATCCCCGCCACGGTTGGTAGTGGTTGCTGCCGTTTGGGTGGTATGCTTTTGGACTGCGCGGGAGCCGAAAGGCTGCAGTGCAGAGCCAAGGAGCCTGAGAGGGTTTTGCGGCGACTTGCAACGGAGGAGGCG
>CALJTZ010000430.1 GCA_937975655.1 uncultured Synechococcus sp.
AGCGCCTTGCCGCTGTTGGAGGGCTCCCAGCGCCAGAGGGTTTCACGCCGGAGCGGCTGGAAGCCCTGCTGACGCAGCAGCGCCAGCCGGCCGTCATCACAGCTGGGGCTGGTGGCGATCCAGCTGGCGGCACTGCGGCTGCGCTGGATCGCCTCCCGCACCAGGGCGGCTTCCACGGCCATGCGGCCCGCCTCACTGGGACCGAGGGCGGCTTCACTCGTGCGGAGGTGTTGCAGCTGCCAGCAACTGCCGCTGCGGTTGAGGCGTTTGCTCACCACCAGCCCCAGGGGCTGCTGGCTCTGGCGGTAGGCCACGAGCACCATCGGCGCCAGGGCCCGCTGGGCCGTGAGGCTGTGGAGCAGCCGCTCGGGCCCCTGGAGCAGCAGGGAGCGCTGCAGCAGGGGATGCAGGTCTTGAAAGGCGGTGTCCTGCAGCAGTGGCAGATGCCAGCCCCGCAAGGGCTGGACCTGCAGGGGTGGCGGCGTCAGCGGCGGCGTCACAGGTGGAGGCACGGGCTGCGGCACGGGCATGTCCCTGGAGGAGGGCCGCCCAGGCAGGAGGGCCTGCTGCAATGTTATGGGCGAACGAGTACCAGAGGCGTGCGCTCGTTGGCGTTGCCGGCCGGGTTGGGCCTCAGTGCCCGCTGCAGCAGCGCTTCGTCGCAGCCGGGGCTCGAGGCCAGCACCTTCACCCGGCCCAGGTCGTTCACGTCCACCACGGCCACCGCCACCCCCAGCTCGGAGGCAAGCCGGGCACAGATGGAGGCGGGTTGATCAGGTCCCAGCACAATCGTCTGGTCGTAGGGGGGGGTGGTGCCGGTGATGTCGTCGATCAGACGGGCCTGCTCTCCGGCCAGCCGATAGAACCAACCCTTGGAGCCCACGAGCTTCAGAGCCATCCCCACCAGCCAGGCGCACAGCACCCGGGCGGGGCCCACATCGTCGATCAGGCTCTGCAGGCCGCAGGCGCTGGCCAGGGAGCTGGTGGGGTGGAAGACGCGGCAGAGGAGACGTGCCAGCGACGATGGCTCCACCGTGGCGGGATGGTGATAGCGACCCTGCATCACCGCCAGTGGGGTCTCCCCGATGGTGAGCACATCGCCGGGTTGCAGAACGGCGCCGGCGTAGTGACGCAGCACCTCCGTGGGATCGTCGAGGGTGCCGAGCAGATGGGTGCGAATCGGCAACACCGAGCATTGGTCGCCCTGCCGCCAGTTGGCGGTGCTGGGGTTGGCCGGGGCCGGTTTACGCAGGGGGATCAGCACGCCGTCACGGCGCTGCAGGCGGCCGAAGGGGCCGTAGTTCACCCAGAGGATCTCGAGCCAGAGGGTGTCCAGCAAGGCCTTGAGATCGCTGCCCGCAGGCCCACTGATGCTCACACTCACATCGGCCTGGGTGGTCTTGCGTCCCTTAACGATGTAAGCGAACCAGTAGCCATCAGCCCGCGCTTCCTCATCCGGATGGCGGGGGGTGATGAGGCTGCTGATGGTGAGGGCCGAGAGATCACCCCGGCCCAGCAGGGTGGGCTGCAGGCTGATTTCCGGCACGAACACCTCCATGCGGGCATGGGGGTTGTGGATCTGGATGGATCCCTTCACCACCACCTGGTGATCGCCCTCTCGCTGTACTTTCCAGCCGCTGGTGCTGATCTGCAGCGGTGAGGCAGGCCTCAGCCGGTGGCGGCTCTCCAGCCACAGCAGGGCCAGCCCGAAGATCAGGGCACTGATCAGCAGGAACGCAATCAGGGGATGCAACGCCAGCTCCATGGGTTTTGCGGGAGCGTAGAGCCCGCCGCTGCGTTACACCATCTGTTCCGGTCGCACCCAGTGGTCGAAGTCCTCGGCGCTGATCTCGCCGAGCACCAGGGCGGCTTCCTTGAGGCTGAGGCCATGCTTGTGGGCGTGCTTGGCGATGGCGCAGGCACGGTCGTAGCCGATGGCAGGGGTGAGGGCTGTGACCAGCATCAAGCTCTGGTTGAGCAGCCGCTCGATCCGGGGCTCGTTGGCGCTGAGGCCTTCGATGCAGTGTTCCCGGAAGCTCTGGCAGCCGCCCGCCAGAAGCTCAAGGCTCTCCAGCAGGTTGTGGGCGATCAAGGGCTTGAACACATTGAGTTCAAAGTTGCCCTGGCTGGCCGCCATCTGCACGGCGGTGTTATTGCCCATCACCTGCACCGCCACCATCGTGAGGCTCTCGCACTGGGTGGGATTCACCTTGCCCGGCATGATCGAGGACCCGGGCTCGTTTTCCGGCAGCACCAGTTCCCCCAGGCCGCAGCGGGGGCCGCTTCCCAGCCAGCGGATGTCATTGGCGATCTTCATCAGGCTGCCGGCCAGCACGGTGAGGGCGCCGTGGCAGCTGGCCAGGGCCTCGTGGCCGGCCAGGGCCTGGAACTTGTTGGGGGCACTGGTGAACAGGGTGCCCAGGCGGGCGCTGAGGCGCTGGCTCACCGCCTCGCCGAAGCCCTTCGGGGCATTCAGGCCGGTGCCCACCGCCGTGCCGCCGATGGCCAGCTCCCGCACCCGCGGCAGGGTGGCCCGGATCGCCTCGAGCCCCAGCTGCAGTTGGGCCACGTAACCGCTGAATTCCTGGCCGAGGCTCAGGGGCACCGCGTCCTGCAGGTGGGTGCGACCGATCTTCACGATCTCGGCGTAGGCGGTGGCTTTGGCCTGCAGGGCCGTGCTCAGGCTTTCCACGGCTGGAATCAGGCTCTGTTCCAGTTCCAGCACCACGGCAATGTGCATGGCCGCCGGGAAGGTGTCGTTGCTCGATTGGCTGAGGTTCACATGGTCGTTGGGGTGCACGGGGCTCTTGCTCCCCAGTTCCCCCCCCAGGGCCTCCACGGCCCGGTTGGCGATCACCTCGTTGGCATTCATGTTGCTCTGGGTGCCCGAGCCCGTCTGCCAGATCTTCAGGGGGAACTCAGCGTCCAGCGTGCCAGCAGCCACCTCCTCGGCCGCGCTCACGATGGCGGCGCAGAGGTTGGCATCGAGTTTGCCCAGGTCACGGTTCACCTCGGCGCAGGCCGCCTTGAGCTGGCCAAAGGCGTGCACCACTGGCAGCGGCATGGGCTGACCAAAGGGAAAATTGCGGATCGAGCGCTGGGTCTGGGCTCCCCAGTAGTGCTCGCTGGGCACCGCAATGGCCCCGAGGCTGTCGGTTTCGAGGCGGCTGGCGCCGCTGGCGGTTGCGCTGCGATTGCCGTTGGTCATGGCCCCAGGGGTCACTTGGAGGGAACGATTTCGCTGTTCAGCTCGTTCACCTCGAGGTTGAGGCTGAGCTTCACGTCGCCCTGGGGCTTCAGGCCCGTCACCTGGGTGAGGGCCACGTTGATGGCATCGATGCTCACAGGGCCGCTCTCATCGAGTACCGGTTTGCCGTTCTGATCGAACACCACCACCTGGGGAATCAACCCCTTCCAGTAGCTGGCAGGGTCGGTAGGGCCATCCCCCTGGCGCCCTTGCAGGGGGTCGGTGGGCAGGATGATCAGCTCGGCCGTGCGGCCCCAGAGCCGCTGCAGCTCGTTGAAGACGATGGCGTACTGCTTGCTGGCGGCGCTGTCGTCGAGGAAGAAGCCCAGCACGATGGGTCGGTGCTCGGCCATGGCATTCGCCAGGGTGCCCCGGGGTGGCACCAGTGACCCATTGCCGGCGTAGAGGGCATAAATGTTGCCGTCGTAGCTGTTGGTGTCGCGGGCGGCCTGGGTGGGGCCCGGCAGTGCCAGGGCCGCAGCCAGAGTCAGCGTGACCGCCAGGGCGAAGGCGGTGCAGCGATTCAGCAACCGTGCCAGGAAACCGGGCATCAAACGGAACAGACCGACGTAGCGGCCATTGTGACCCGCGGCTCTCAGCCCCTGCCGATGCTGCGGCCCATCCCCTGGAGGATGCCGCGGCCCACCAGGCCGATGGCCCGCCCGATCACCTGGGTGAGCACCACCACCACCAGGTCCCCCAGACGCCGCAGCAGGGCCTGCAGTTGAGGGGCCAGGGCATCGCGGCTCTCGAGGGCGAGGGTCACCAGCTGCTGCAGCCAGCCCAGCTGCCTCAGCTCACCATCACGGGGTTCGGTGAGCGTCAGCGGGGTGATGGCACCGGCCTCGAGCCGATAGAGCAGCCGTTGGCTCTCATAGAGCTGCACCGGCCGCTCAAACCAGCTGCCCCAGCGCTGCTGGGCATTGAGCTGATTGCGCAGCCGCTCCAGGTTGCGGGTGGCCAGCAGGTCGCGGCTGAGCAGGTAGCGGCGCAGCTCGGGCCAGCTGCTGCAACAGGCCAACAGTTCGGCGCTGATCAGTTCGGCGCTGCGGATCAGCCAGTTGCTGATCAGGGCTTCCAGCTGAAGCAGCGCCTGGGGCTCATCGGGAGCCAGCAGGCGGCCATCCACCAGCAGGGGCTGGGCCTGAACCAGGGCCGCCAGCATCGGCAGGGGCGCTGGCAGTTCGGGATCCAGGGAACCCAGATCGGCGTTGCTGCTCAGGGTGTCGGCCACGGGCAGCAGGCTGCCCTGCTGGGGCAGTTGCACGTATTCCCCTGCCATCTGGCGCAGGGCGAGGCGGCGCAGCTCGGGTTGGAGGGTCTGCCAGCGCTGTTCGAGTTGCTCGCCGCGCAATTGGTCATGACGCAGCCGGGTGATCAACAGATCCAGCTGGCTGATCAGGGCCAGCAGCAGGTCGCGGCGGTGTTCCTGGGTGAGGCCTTCGAGGGCCAGCAGCTGGCCGCTGCGGTTGCTGAGCCCCGCTTGGGTGGCGGCCACCAGGCGCTCTTGGATGGCCTGCCATACCCCCACAGCTGTGCGCTCCCGCAGGGTGATGGCAGTCACCCCGGAGGGCTGTGACGCGACGGGAGCCGGAGCTGGAGCGGGGAAGGCCATGCTCACAGGCCCCCACAGCCAGAGCAGCAGGCGCCGGGCCACCCCCAGTTCCCGCAGGCGGCCGAGCAGCAACAGCTGGCTGAGCCCGCCCGGGGCCGCCAGCTGCAGCCACTGCTCACAGCGGCGTTGCTCTGCGTTGATCTGCACCAAGCCGCTCTGCAGCAGCCATTGCCCCAGTCCCAGTGCTGGCTCGGACGCGCTGGGGCTGGCGGCCCGGGGGCGCAGCTCCACGACCCGTCCACCAGCGATCAGGGTTTGGACAGCGGTCTGGAGCTCTTCCGCTTCGGTGTCTCCCTGCTGGATCAGGCCCTCGGCAGGCAGCTGCAGCAGCCAGGTGCTGGGATAGGTGGCCTCGGCCGGCAGCAAGAGCAGCAGCGGTGCGGGTTGCCAGCGTTCCCGCAGGCGGTGCAACTCCACCGCCAGGGTTTCGCCAGGAAGGCCCGAGGCAACACTCCACAGCACCAGCTGAGGGGCCCCCTCCAGCTGATCGGCTTGGCAGACCGTGCGGTAACAACCTCCCGCTGGCTCGGTGGTGCTCAACAGCCGGATCAACCCCTCCCGCAGCAGCGGCTCGGCCAGGATCAGCAGCTGGGGTGCGACCTGGGCCTTGGGCACGGCGCTGAACACGGCAATGGTCAGGCCACAAGGTAACGAGTGCGAGCCCGTTTCTCCAGGGGTCAGCGGCGCCGGCGACCGCTGAGATGGAGGGTGTACCCCTCAATGGCAAAGCCGGTGAGCTCTTCGATCGTGGCCAGTAGCTCGGCGGGGAGTTCCACGTCCAGATCTTGGATGGCTCCCGATTCCAAGCAGGTGAGGTGGCTGTGGGGATCGCTGCGGTAGCCATACAGCCAGATCGGAAGAGCGTCGTGTAGGGAAAGAGTGTCTTCGCCT
>CALJTZ010000431.1 GCA_937975655.1 uncultured Synechococcus sp.
GCAGCGGGCATGGCGGTGGCGCTGTACACCACGCAGGGCGACACTGCCACGCTGGTGAAACGCTTTGTGCTCAACGCCGACGGCCGCAGCTTCAGCGGCAAGGTGCTGGGCACGGACCCCGTGACCGACGTGGCCGTGGTGAAGGTGGCCGCCAGCAATCTGCCGGTGGCTCCCCTGGGGGATTCCGCCAAGGTGCGCCCCGGTGAATGGGCGATCGCCATCGGCAACCCCCTGGGCCTGGACAACACCGTGACCGCCGGGATCATCAGCGCCGTGCAGCGCACCAATGCCGTGGGCGAAGGCCAGCGGGTGCCCTATCTGCAGACCGACGCCGCGGTGAATCCCGGCAACAGCGGCGGCCCCCTGATCAACGACCGCGGCCAAGTGATCGGCATCAACACCGCCATCCGCCAGGCCCCAGGGGCTGGCCTGAGCTTCGCGATCCCGATCAACCTGGGGCGCCAGATCGCTGCCCAGATCCTCGAACGGGGCCGCGCCTCCCACCCCTACATCGGCGTGCGCCTGCAGGCCCTCACCCCACAGCTGGCCCGGGAGGTGAATGCCACCAACGCCGAGTGCAAGCTGCCCGAAATCAATGGCGTGGTGGTGGTGGAGGTGATGCCTGGCAGTCCTGCCGACCGCAGTGGCATGCGCCCTTGCGACCTGATCGAAACCGTGGGCGACAGCAACGTGGACAACCCCTCGGAGGTGCAGGTGGCGGTGGATCAGGGCCAGGTGGGCGAGCCGCTGCCCGTGAAGGTGCGCCGCGGCGAGCGCAACCTGAGGCTCCAGCTGCAACCGGCGGAGCTGCCACGGCAGCGCTGAGGGGCGTGCGAGCCCGGCAGCTGGTGGTGATGGCCCGCTGGCCCGCAGCAGGGCGCTGCAAGCGGCGCCTGGCCATCACCAGTGGTGCCGCCGCCGCTGCCCGGGTGCAGCAGCGCCTCACGGCCCACACCCTGACCACAGCCCGCCTGGCTGCCGATCAAGCCCAGGCCGATCTGCTGCTGGCGGCCGACGGACTGGGACCGCGGGCCCTGGAGCGCTGGAGCCGCGCGCTGGGGGCCGATGCGGCCGTGCTGCAGGGGCCCGGCAGCCTGGGCCGACGCCTGCAGGGCCAACTGCAGCGCAGCTTCGAGCGGGGGGCCCAACAGGTGGTGCTGATCGGCACCGATCTGCCGGGCCTGGAGGTGGCAGATCTCACGGCGGCCTTCGCCCACCTCCAGCAGCATCCGCTGGTGCTGGGGCCAGCGGCCGATGGCGGCTACTGGTTGATCGGCCTGACCCGCAGGGGATTTGAACGCGCGGGAGCCGCCCTGATGGCCGGCATGCCCTGGGGCAGCAGCAGCGTGCTGCAGGCCACCCTCGAGGCCGCCGCGGCCCGCAAGCTGGAACCTGCCCTGCTGCGACAGCAGCACGACCTCGACCGCCACGCCGACCTCTCCCCATGGATCCCGTCGCGCCGAGGCCGTTAGCGCCCCTGGCCGTGCTGATCCCAGCACTAAATGAGGCCCAGCGGCTGCCAGATCGGCGCCTTTGCGGCATGGACATCATAAAGCGCCAG
>CALJTZ010000432.1 GCA_937975655.1 uncultured Synechococcus sp.
CCACAGCGTGGCAACGTGAATCGAGCGTATCGAGGCGCAGCTCAGAACAGGGGCTCGCTGTGGTGATAGCCAGCTTCCTGTTGCAGGCGGCGGCGCTGCAGCTCCGCCTCTTCGGTGCGCAGCCAGCACCGACGCTTGAGCAGGGGCATCTGCGGCGGAAGGTGGCTGCCCTCCCGCATCTCAACGCTGGAGCCACCGGGCACGAAATTGACGTAATCGCAGCCCCCGTCCGCACGGGGCCGCACCAGCCAGAGAGGTCTCGCCATCGGGATGACAGGTGCTGTGACCTTTCGTTGTAAAGAAGTCTGGCGAAGCCGCAGGGCGACCGTGGGGCGGCAACCCCTACTGGGGGGCTAGAGGGCAATCGGCTCCACACCGCTCACCACCGGGGCCACGGCGCTCAGCTCGAGATCGGGGTGGTCTTCCGCCAGCTGATTGAGGTTCCAGTCGTTCTTGAACAGCAGCACGGGCCGGTCCCAGGCATCGCGCACGGTCTTGCAGTTGAAGATGCGGCCCACCTGCTCCAAGGCTGGCCAGCCGCCCACCACCCAGCGGGCCACGGAGAAGCCCAGGGGCTCGATGCGGGTCTGAACGCCGTATTCATTCTCCAAGCGGTACTGCACCACCTCCAGCTGCAACTGGCCCACGGCCGCCAGGATCGGGTCGCGCTTGCTCTGGTCGGTGTCGTAAAGGATCTGCACCGCTCCCTCCTCGCGCAGTTCATTCACCCCCTTGCGGAAGCTCTTGAAAGCGGAGGGATTGGGGTTGCGCAGCCAGGCGAAGATCTCAGGGCTGAAACAGGGGATGCCCTCGTACTCCACCCTGGGGCCCAGATACAAGGTGTCGCCGATGGCGAACATGCCGGGGTTGTTGAGGCCGATCACATCGCCGGGATAGGCGTCCTCCACCACCTCACGGTCCTGGCCGAACAGCTTCTGGGGACGCGATAGGCGGATGGTCTTGCCGGTGCGGGCGTGCTGCACCGTCATGTCCTTCTCGAACTTGCCGCTGCACACCCGCACAAAGGCCACGCGGTCGCGGTGGCGGGGGTCCATGTTGGCCTGCAACTTGAATACAAAGCCACTAAAGCCGGGGCGGATCGGATCCACCTCACCGGCACTACTGGTGCGAGCCACCGGTTTCTGGGCCAGCTCCAGGAAGGCATCCAGGAAGGGCCGTACCCCGAAATTGGTCATGGCGGAGCCGAAGAACACCGGGCTGAGTTCGCCCGCATGCACCAACTCCAGATCGAGGTTGGCGCCGGCCCCATCCAGCAGCTCAAGCTCCTCGAGGGCCGTGGCCAGCAGGTCCGGTTCCACCAATCCACTGGTGGCAGCCTGCTCCGCGGACATCCGCTGTTCCTCACTCTGCTTGCCGCGCTCGGCCCGCTGAAACAGGATCACCTGCTTGCTGCGGCGATCGATCACCCCACGGAATCGATCACCGCTGCCAATCGGCCAGTTCACCGGCCAGCAGGCCAGGCCTAGCTCCTGCTCAATCTCATCGAGCAGCTCCAGGGGCTCCCGGCCTGGCCGGTCCATCTTGTTGATGAAGGTGAAGATGGGGATGCGCCGCATGCGGCACACCTCAAACAACTTTCGGGTCTGGGGCTCGAGGCCCTTGGCGGCGTCCTCCAGCATCACCGCGTTATCAGCGGCCGCCAGGGTGCGGTAGGTGTCCTCGGAGAAGTCCTGGTGTCCGGGGGTGTCCAGCAGGTTGATGGTGCTGCCCGAATAGTCGAACTGCAGCACGGTGGAGGTGATCGAGATGCCGCGCTGTTTCTCCAGCTCCATCCAGTCGGAGGTCACCTTGCGCTGCTCGCCCTTGGCCTTCACGGCTCCGGCCTGCTGGATGGCCCCCCCGTAAAGCATCCGAACCCGACCGTCGACAACAACCGCGAAGCACTGAAGGCCTTCCTCTATGCAACCATCCTCGGCTGGAAAGACGCGATTGCTGACTCGAACGGTGGCGCAGACCTAGCGCTGAACACCTACGGAGCAGACCTTGGCCTGAACCCTGACAAGGAGTACTACCAGTCGAAGACCCAGAACGAGATTCTGGTTCAGACCGAAGAGACCGCCGCAAACGGACTTTTCACCATCAGCGAAGCGATGATCGAGCTGAACCTGGCGACCCTAAAGTCGGCTGGTTACGAGATCACTGCAGACCAGTTGTTCGACCTAAGCCTCCTCAAAGAGGTCTACGATGAGCACCCTGAACTCAAGGGCTAGTCTCTAGTGTCAAACCCGGTTGATGTCGCTGCTCAGGGCTCCAACGCCCTGGGCAGCGGCATTACCATTTCAGGACTAAGCAAGACCTTCAAGATCGGCAAAGAAACACTAGTCGCCCTTGAAGATGCAACACTTCACAGCGACAAGGGGAGCTTCCTATCGCTGCTCGGCCCCTCGGGATGCGGCAAGTCGACGATTCTGCGAATCCTGGCCGGCCTTGAGACCCCAACTTCGGGATACGTCACGGTCGACGGAAAAGACCCACAAGAACTTCGACGAAACCACGAACTTGGAATCGCTTT
>CALJTZ010000433.1 GCA_937975655.1 uncultured Synechococcus sp.
CCGTCACGGCCGGCAAGCAGGTGGCGATGCTGGCCCCCACCACGGTGCTGGCCCAGCAGCACTGGCGCTCCCTGAGCGAGCGCTTTGCGCCCTACCCCCTCAAGGTGAGCCTGCTCAACCGCTTCCGCACCGCCGGCGAGCGCAAGGTGATCCAGGAGGGCCTGGCCGCCGGCACCGTGGATGTGGTGGTGGGCACCCACCAGCTGCTGGGCAAGAGCACCAGCTTCAAGGAGTTGGGCCTGCTGGTGGTGGATGAGGAGCAGCGCTTCGGCGTGAACCAGAAGGAAAAGATCAAGGCCCTCAGAAAGGACGTGGACGTGCTGACCCTGAGCGCCACGCCGATCCCGCGCACCCTCTACATGAGCCTCTCGGGCGTGCGGGAGATGAGCCTGATCACCACGCCACCGCCGCTGCGCCGCCCGATCAAGACCCACCTGGCCGCCCTCGATGAGGAGGCGGTGCGCAGCGCCATCCGCCAGGAGCTCGATCGCGGCGGCCAGATCTTCTATGTGGTGCCCCGGGTGGAGGGCATCGACGACGTGGCCGAGGGACTGCGGCAGATGATCCCGGGCCTGCGGCTGCTGGTGGCCCACGGCCAGATGGCCGAGGGCGAACTGGAGAGCGCCATGGTGGCCTTCAACGCCGGCGAGGCCGACCTGATGCTCTGCACCACGATCGTGGAGAGCGGCCTCGACATCCCGCGGGTGAACACGATCCTGATCGAGGACGCCCACAAGTTCGGCCTGGCCCAGCTCTATCAGCTGCGGGGCCGGGTGGGCCGCAGCGGCATCCAGGCCCATGCCTGGCTCTTCTATCCCGGCGATGCCTCCCTGAGTGAAGCGGCCCGTCAGCGGCTGCGGGCCATCCAGGAGTTCGCCCAGCTGGGCAGCGGCTATCAGCTGGCCATGCGCGATATGGAGATCCGCGGCGTGGGCAACCTGCTGGGGGTGGAGCAGAGCGGCCAGATGGAGGCCATCGGCTTCGACCTCTACATGGAGATGCTGCAGGAATCCCTGGCGGAGATCCAGGGCCAGGACATCCCGGCGGTGGACGACACCCAGATCGATCTCCCGATCACGGCCTTCATCCCGGGCGACTGGATCACCGAGAACGACGAGAAGATGGCCGCCTACAGGGCCGCCGCCGACTGCAGCAGCAAGGACGCCCTGCTGGAGCTGGCGGCCGGCTGGGTGGACCGCTACGGCGCCATCCCCGCCCCGGTGATCTCGCTGCTGCAGCTGATGGAGCTGAAGCTGGTGGCCAAGCGCTGCGGCTTCTCGCGCATCAAGCCGGAGAAGCCAAACATCGCCCTGGAAACACCCATGGAGGAGCCGGCCTTCCGGCTGCTGCGCCAGGGCCTGCCCCAGCACCTGCATGGGCGGCTCGTGTACCAGGCGGGATCGGGGAGCACCGCCAAGGTGCTGGCCCGGGGCCTGGGGGTGCTGCCGGCGGACAAGCAACTGGAGGAACTGATGGGCTGGCTGAACCAGATGGCCGAACAGATTCCCGGGGCCGATGGCCTCACCGAGGCCCAGCGGGCCGCGCAGATCAAGGCGGCCAACGAGGCTGTGTTGAGCGTTTGATGAGAGGGCCAAACTGCCGAAACCCGTTCTCCCGGAAGGCCTGACGCAACCAGCTCAATCCTTCGTTACAATTCCTGCGACACACCGGGGTGGCCCATGGGCGAACTGATGGATATCTCCGGCGGCCTCGAGGGCGGCTTCGGCCTGATCTCAGGCCTGGTGAGCCTTGTGGCCCTCGGCATCTACGCCCTCACCCAGGGGGACACCGGCAACGACGACGACGATTCCAGCCCCGGTGGCGGCCTGATGCAGCCCGTCGGGGGCGCCGCCTGAACCAGTCACGCCTGGTCACACCTGTCCCTCGGTTGGGGGATTTCTTGGGGTGCCTGCTGATCTGATCCTGAAGGGAGCGTTCTACCCACGCCGTGGGCCCTTCCTCAGCTCAGCACCACCGCCATTCAGCCCCTGCCTGGGGCTGGACCCTGGCCGCAGGGATGTTGGTCCTCGTTAACGCAGCCCCAGCGCCTGCGCTGGATCACTGGCAGGCCATCGATCGGCTTCGCCTGCGGCTGAGCCAGGCCGGGGTGCAAGTGGTGCAGCGCGATTGCGGCCAACGGGGCCTGCAGGGGCTCTACCACCAAGCCAGCGACACCATCGTGATCTGCCGAGCCCACCGGGAGCCGGCGGCCGTGTGGAACACCCTGGCCCATGAGGCCACCCACCGGATGCAGGCGTGCCGAGGTGGGGCCATCACCGATCCCCGCCATCACCGCGCCATGGCCGCCGCCGTGGGCCAGCGCGATCCCACGGATCTGCGCTCCCTCAACCTCTACCCCGCCAAGCAACGGCTGAGCGAACTGGAGGCTCGCTACACCGCTCGGCTCGCACCCGATCAGGTGATTCAACTGTTTGAGCGCTATTGCGGCCGCAGCCTCAGCACTCCAAGTCCACACCCATTCCCGCGCTCAGCAGAGCGATGAACACCATGCTTCTCTCCCTGGCCATGGCGG
>CALJTZ010000434.1 GCA_937975655.1 uncultured Synechococcus sp.
TCCAGTGCGCGCCGTGCAGCAGGGTGAGTTCGGCGGGAGCATCCACCAAGGCGGCAATCGCCTCCAGCAGGGGGGACTGCGGCAGGGAGCGACCCTCCCCTTCCAGGGCACTGGTCGCTTTGCAGAAGGCGCCGGGGTGGAAGTAGTCGAGCAGCAGCCGTTCGCGTGTGCGTTTCTCGCCATTCAGCAGGCTGAGCACGGCGTCGTAGCCAGGGGGCTCCGCCTGGGCCGCCAGCCAGTGGTTCACCTGGGCCACCCGGTTGCTGCGGGGCTTGGCCACATAGGGCGTGGTGGATCCGCCCCCCAGGGCCTTCAGTTCGGCGGCGGTACTGCAGAGGTCGTGCTCGAGGGCCTCGCCGCGGCGGCTCCATTCCTCGGCAAAGGTGGCCCAGGCCTTACGCCAGTGCTCATGCAGTTGGTGGGCCAGGGGTTCATCGACGCTCCAGCCGGGTGGCAGGGGATCGAGGTCCAGGGCGGGATCGCCATCGAGTTGTTTGAGGTGCTGCTCCAGCAACGCCGGCTGCAGCCCCCGCAGTTCGAGCCCCGCCAGCAGTGGGGCGGGAAGGGGCAGCAGTTGCTCCTGCCAGTAGTCATGGCACACCTGGCGGCGCCGTTCGCCGTCGTCGCTCTCCAGTTCCACGGCTGGTCCGAGGCCGGCTTCCAGGGCCCGGCGTTGCAGGGTGCGCCGGCAGAACCCGTGGATGGTGGTGATGTCAGCCCGGTCCAGTTGTTCCAGGGCCAACAGCAGCGGGCCTGCTTTCAGCTCGGGATGGGCTGCCAGCCAGCTGAGCAGCACTGGGTCGGCGGTGGTGCCGGCCGGCTGCTCCAGCAGCGCCAGGGCCTGCTGCAGCCGTTGGGCGATGCGGTCGCGCAGTTCGGCCGCGGCGGCCTCGGTGAAGGTCACCACCAGCAGCTGCTCGAGGGCGAGTTGCCGCTCGCACACCAGCCGCAGCACCAGGTGCGCCAGGGCAAAGGTCTTGCCGGTGCCGGCGCTGGCCTCCAGCAGCTGCACGCCGTTGTCGAGCGGAAAGCCATTGGCCTCGAAGGGCTGCACGGCCGGCTGCTGCAGGGTCATGACGTCACCGCTTCGCTGTGGTCGAGCAGGGGCGTGAACAGCGCCAGGGCCAGGTCCTGGGCCTCGGGGTTGAGCAGCTCGTTGCCACTGAGGCTGGCCCCGAAGCAGGCGGCCTGGATCTCATCGCTGCGTTCGGCGCGGCTGTAAGCGCTGCCCTCCCAGGCGGCACAGCCTTTCTGGAGGCCACTGCCAGTCTTTCTGCGCTCGGCCTCGGCATAGGCCCAGCCCGTTTCCGGGGGCACCGGCCAGCAGCGGTCCCGGTGGTTCTCGCGCCACTGCCGCAGTTGCTCCAGCAGCTGTGCCGCCTGCGCAGCGGCCGGGGCGCTCAGCCGTGTCGCCACGGCAAAGCTGTTGGCGTCACGGGCGATCAACACGCCCTGCCGCGGCGCCTGACCGGCCGCGGCTGCTAGCAGCAGATCCAGCCACAGCTGGAGCCGCTGGCGGCAGCGGAGTTTGGCGGTGTGCAGCAACACCAGCGCGTCGCCGCGCCAGGCCAGCTCGGCCTGGAGATCACCATGAACGGCCAGGCGCCGTTGCTCGGGACCCTGCTGGGCCAGGGTGAGCTGCAGGGAGGTCCAGCGCTGGTGGAGGCCCCTGGCCTCCAGCTCGCCGGCGGTCAGGGGCGGCAGCAGCCCCTGACCCCGATGCTGCTGAACCCAGTCCGGTGGTTCGCCGCTGTGATCCAGCTGTTGGCGCAGCAGGGCCGAGCGCTGGCGTTCATCGAGGCTGAGGGCTTCGAGGTCGTCGATGCGACGACTCCATTCCTTGGGCCGCAGCCCCAGGCTTTCGAGCCACAGCTCCTGGGGGGCCATCAGCCAGCGCTGCAGGTCGGCATAGGCGTCGTCGGCGGCGAGGGGCTGGGGTTGGGGTACGGCTCCCAGGGCGAGGGCCTGAGGGGGCTGGCTGGCCTGTTGTTCCAACAGCCGTCGCGCCTGCAGCAGCCGGCGATCGCAACTCGCCGCGGGCCAGGGGCCATCGCTGAGAAAGTTGCGGCGCTCCAGCGGATTGGGGGCGTGTTCGCGCAGGGGCAGGGGCAGCTGTTCCTGCTCGAGCAAGGCCAGCCACTGGCGCACGGGGGTGGAGGGCATCAGCGGCTCACCGGTGCGCTCGTCGCGGTTGCTCCAGGTGATCAGCAGGTGCTGCCGG
>CALJTZ010000435.1 GCA_937975655.1 uncultured Synechococcus sp.
CAGCACGGGTAGGGGGGCGTTCTTGAGCTTGCGCAGCGGCAGGCCGGCCTGCTGCCAGTGGGGAAGCCCCCCCTCCAGATCGCTGAGCGGATGGGGATGGCCCTGTTGCAGCAGCTGGTGAAGGGCCCTGGCGCTGCGGTTGCCGCTCTGGCACACCAGCACCAGGGGGCCTTGGGGAAGATCGGCCTGGGTGATCCGCGAGAGGGGCACATTCAGGCTGCCGGCGATGTGGCCGCCGGCGTATTCCATCGGTTCACGCACGTCGATCACCGTGACGGCCCTGGCGGCCAGTTGATCAGCCAACGCGTGGGCGCTGATGCGTTGGGAGGGGTTGTTCATGGCAGCGATGGGGGAGGTGGAACAGCGGTGGAAGTCAGATGTGGGTGGCTCAGGGCGCCACGGCGCCGGCGAGCGGATAGCCCTCATCGCTCCAGCGGGCCAGGCCGCCCTGGAGGTTGGCCACCTGTTCGCGCCCGGCCTTGAGGAGCTGCTGGGTGGCCAGCGCCGAGCGGCTGCCGGAATGGCACACCACCACCACGGGCTGCTCGGTGGGGATCTCGGCGGCGCGGGCCTCCAGCTCCGGCAGGGGAATCAGCAGGCTGTCGCCGATCCGTCCATCAGGCCCCTCCGTCTCCTCACGGGAGCGCACATCGAGGATGGTGAGCCCATGGCGGTGGGCCGCCACCCAGGCCGGTGCCAGTTCCGGCAGGCCGGCATAGCTCCGTTGCACGGGTGCCCAGCTGGCCGCGGCCGCGGCGTCTCGGGGCTTGCCGGAGCGCAGGTTGCCCGGCAGGGCCTCGGCGATCTTGTGGGGGTGGGGCAGCTTCATGTTCTGCATGTGACCCACGAAGTCCCGTTCGGTGGCCGCACCGCCAAGGCGGGCGTTAAAGGCCTTCTCTTCGGCCACCGAGGTCAGCGTTCGGCCGGTGTAGTCGTGGCCGGGGTAGAGCAGACAGGTGTCGGGCAGGCTGAAGATCTGCCTGGTGATCGAGTGCCAGAGGGTGTGGGCGTCGCCCTGCTGGAAGTCGCAGCGGCCGCAGCCGCGCACCAGCAAGGCGTCGCCGGTGAAGGCCATGGTCTGGTCGTCGAGCACGAAGGTGAGGCAGCCATCGGTGTGGCCGGGGGTGCTGCGCACCTCCAGGTGGCGGCTGCCGAAGGCCACGCGATCGCCATGGCGCAGTGGCAGGGTCACGTTCTCGGCCCGGGCCACAGCGGCCAGGCCGATGGCACAGCCGGTGGCCTCGTGCATCAGCCAGCTGCCGGTCACGTGGTCGGCATGGGCATGGGTGTCGATCGAGGCCACCAGTTCGATGCCGAGTTCGCGGATCAGCGAGAGGTCGCGGGCGTGCTGTTCAAACACCGAATCGATGATCAGCCCCTGGCGGCTGGGTACGTCCGCCAGCAGATAGGTGAAGGTGCCGGTGGCTGCGTCGAACAGCTGGCGGATCAGCAGCGAGCCGCCACCGGCGGCGGCAGCCAGGGAGAGGCTGGAGACCGGAGCAACGGCCATGGCTGATCAGTTAAAAACCTCTATGACCATAGCCGCATAAAGGCCAAGTGCGCGGGTCGTGGGCGGGGCTCGTGCCAGGGTCTTGCGGCCCAGGGCTTGTGCCACCGTGCTCGCGCCTCGGTGGTAGGGCTCTTCCGCGATCCAGTGCTGCTGCTCCAGGCCTTCCAGTTCGCTCCGCAGCTCTTCGAGCTCGATCAGCAGCGCGGCCACCGGCGCCAGATCGACGGCGTTGCGGGCTTCCCCTTCTGCCAGGCGTAGGGCATGGCCGGCCTTCAGGCCCGGAGCCTGCTGCCGTAGGAAGTCGTTTGGCTCCATTCCGTAGGCGAAGCCCGCCTCGGCGTCCCGCTGGTTCTAGAAGTCCGCGTTGGCCATGCTGAACCTAGAAGCTGCATGATGACTTCATCGTCATAGAGCATTGCCATGGGTGCCTCTGGGTCCATGCCCACCCCGCAGCTGCTCGAAGAGTTCAGCCAGTTGTTCGACACGCCGCAAAGCAGCGCGGGCCTGGTGCGGATGCGCGCGACCGTATTGCAAACCGGTCCCAATGGTGTGCGCACTTCGGCGCAGCAGACCTTCATCGTGCAGCGCCCGTCTACAAGCGCCGATGCCGCAGGT
>CALJTZ010000436.1 GCA_937975655.1 uncultured Synechococcus sp.
GTGCTGCATTGACTTTGTTTGTCAGCACCATTCCCAGGCAGCAAACTGCGTAGTAAAGCATCCGCTTGTGGATTGCTTGCATTTCATTTCCCCTGTTTCCATTCATACTAGTGTCATTTGCCTCAAGCCGCATCTGGTCATCAGACTTCGATACGTCGCGCCCCTCGATGCTTGGTCGTTAATACTCTGCTTCTTCTCGGTGATGACCAGCTTCAGGACAGTACATCTAACCCTATCTGTATCTCGTCTTTGCTCAATACGGTGGATCAACTACAGCCTTTCAAGGTAGAGAAACCCCATAGGCGGCTCGCGTCGCATCCACCAAGCCGTCAATTGAGATTGCGTAACTTTTTCAGCGAGGAGGCTGAGCCTTTGCCGAGTTGCTTACCCCTTGTCTTGTCTAACCATGTCACGATGACTCCTCCCTCTTATCACCGTTCACTGACTCATGTCGTTCAAGATCCCTGTAATCTCTCGTAACTTGTCATGGTTGCCAGTCTTTCTCTTGTCCGGTTGGGAATTCTTGCTGGCATCTTGAGGACGTAGCTCTGCTATCTATGAGCACTGGCACCGGCGTCCGCACCGCCCTGGCTGAGGTGGTTGAACGACGGCTTGGTGCCGTGATCGATTGACCCAGGCTGCTCGGTTCCGGTCTTATTGTCTGTTGCCCATTACCATCAACTGAAGAATCTGTCTTTGGGACTTGCTTGTGTAGGGTTTGGTGATTTTCGTAACTTGTTAGCCCTGGTTTGTAGGTGAATGCCTTTATTGACCGGATGAGCAAATCCCGCTATCGCCATGCGTGCCAAGCATCCGATCGCCGAAGCTCTTCTTCTCATTTAGGCCGCTTGCGCCTTTCCATAACACCTCAACTGCCGCTATTGCTTGATCAGCCTGGTGAGGCACCATTGATGACCGTTCTAGGGTCCTCTATTGCGATCACCAGGTCGCTTCCCTAGCGGTCTACCTGGCGAATCCTCCTTCGAGGATGAATAGGTCGGCTGTCATGTTCATGGAGCTCATCAGCTCCTGCATTTCCTTGATGGCGCCTTCCGGTGCGATCACGTGAAGGGTTTCTAGTTCAAGCATGCCAAAGAAGTCATTGATGATGTCGCTTACGCTTTCAAGGTGAGCCTTGAAGCCATCGATGTCTGTGTAGCTTTCCCTTAGAAATAGCTTTGTGCCAGCATAGGCCATGCTGAAGATCTCTGTTGCTGGCTCACTTTCTGCGCGCTGGATGATCACTCGTAGGACCTCGCGGATGGCAGCTTCTTTCCCTGGCTTGATTTGAAATGCGGGATAGACGCTGATGCACTGGTCGATTCTTTTCATGAGCGTTTTCTTTTTTTATAGCTTGCCTTTTCGCTTCTGTCAGCCAGTTCCGTTGCAACTGTTCATGACTTTGCCTTTCTCGATGCCTGCGACTTAGTCCGTCCAGCCTTTTGTCAGTTGACGATCAGTGTCGATGTTGGGGTGACGCGTGATCCATTCAGTCCTTTCGCCCGCTCGTTTCCTGTATCGGCGTGTCCTCGCCAACATGATCGTTAACAGCTGCTCCCAGTTGTTGCAGCATCTTTTGGCCTCCACAGGCTGATTTCCCTTCTAGCTGCGCTTCTCGCAGCAGCAGTGGACATCCACCGCTGGCCACCACTAGGCCTACTCCGTTGATCACCTCAAGCACCGTTCCACCAGGCGGTCTTCCTGGATCTTCTGAGGTACCGGCTCTTCGTCCCCACTTCTGCGTCAGTCCCTGCGCTTCCGGGCTGAGCTGCTCGGCCAGTCGCTGCACCAGTGGTTCGGTGGCCAGCAGTTTGAGCCGCTTGCCCCGCCAGCTGGTGGTGGCGCCGGGGTAGAGCCCCATCACCTTGTGGTGGATGGCCAGGGCGGAGTTGTTCCAATTGACCGCGAAGTCCTCCCGGGTCAGCATCCGGGCGTAGGTGAGGCCCTCCTGAGGTTGGGGAGTGACCCCCAACCGCGCCCAGCGCTCCGCCTGTGGGCCGGGGCCTGCTGCGGCGATCCGTGGCAGCGCCTCCACCAAGAGCTCGGCCGTGAGCGCCGCCAGGCGCTGGGCCAGCTGCTGGGCGTTCTCCAGGAGGCCGATCGTGATCGCCCGCTCGAGCAGCACGGGGCCGGTATCCAGCCCTTCCTCCATCGCCATCACCCCCACCCCGGTGTGGGTATCGCCCTCCAGCAGGCTCCATTGAATGGGTCCAGCCCCGCGCCAGCGCGGCAGCAGCGATCCATGGCCGTTCCAGCAGCCCAGGGGTGGTTGGGCCAGCACCTCCGGGGGCAAGATCTGGCCAAAGGCCACCACCACCGAGAGGTCTGCCCCCAGGGCGGCGACCTGCCTCTGGCAGTCGGCGTCGCGGCGGATTCGTTCCGGGGTGAACACCGGGATGCCGAGCTCGATGGCCCTCGCCTTCACCGCCGAGGCCATCAGCTGCTTGCCGCGACCCCGGCGACGGTCAGGTTGGCTGACCACCCCCACCAGCTGATGGCCTGCCGCCACCAGGGCCTCGAGGCTGGGAACGGCGTAGGCGGGCGTTCCCCAGAACAGGATCTTCATCGTCCCATTGTCCCGGTGGGCTGGTCGCAGGCTTGGTCTATGCCGATTTCGGCGGCCATAGGCTCGGCCACCGGTGAGGAAAGCGCACCTTGAGGGGGAGTTGGTCCACCCGCCACTGGGCGGGCAGGGGCTGCAGAAAGCGCGCGGGCACCCGCAGGGCCATCTCATCGGGAGCCATTCCCCTCGGCAGCCCAGAGGGCAGACGCCGGGCCAGGTCCGCTTGCTGCATCACCTCGGCGGGGCGCCAACTGCCGTCGGGCATCAACACGTCCACGCGGCTGCCGGCCTGGGCATGGGTCCCGGCTTGGGGTTGCACGTAGATCCACAGCGTTGGTGGGTCTGCCTGTTCGATCCGCATTAACAGGGTGCCGGGACCCACATTTTCGCCGGGCTGCACGTTCACCTCCGTCACCCGGCCCCGCTCACTCGCTTTGTAGGTGAGCTGCCGCAGACGACTGGCCAGCCAGCGTCGCTCCTGCTCGGCCCGCTGCCGTTCAATCGGCGCACCCCTCAGCTGGTATAGCTCCTGGTTCAGGCGTCGACCCAGGTCCAGCTGGGCCAGCCGCTGGCTGTTCAACTGAACTTCTGCCTGCAACAGTTCAGCCGAGCTGATGCCGCCTGCACTGTGGAGGCCTCGGTAGAGGTCCACGGTGCGGCCCTGCAGGTCGATGGAGCGGTCCTGCAGAGCCAGGGCAGCCTGATCTTTTGCATCGTGGCCGCTGCTGTTCAGGGGTTGGAGTTGTTGCAGCCGCAGCTGCCACTGGGGGTTGTCCAACCGCAGCAGCACCTGGCCAGGTTGAACGGGTGTGCCCGCCTGCACCGGTAGATCCTGCACCCTGCCGCTGTCGAAGGCCCGCACCTCCAGGTTGGTGAGCGACAGCTGGGCCGGTGCCTCCAGCACCACCGCACCGAGCAGCAGACGACTGCAGGCCCACACCAGGGGGGAGCCCACCAGCGCCAGGATCAGGTACCAGCGCAGGCGGAACGCCGTCCGCCTACCTGGTCCATACAACACTTTCAGGCCGTTGTCGATGTCCGGGCTGCGTTCCTTGAGGCTGTTGAAGCGCACCTTCATGGCTCAGTTCCCCTTGGGGTACTGGGACCAGTCCTGCCAGTCGAGACCGGACACCCCATGGGGCTCGAGCTGTTGCTGCCAGCGCCGCACCTGCTGTTGCAACTGCTGGGAGCTGTGGCCGTGCCAGCTCTCCTGCACAGGTAGCTGCGCTTCCACGCTCTGGGCCAGGCGGAAGTGGAGCTGGGGCCAGCGTTGGGCGATGGCGCGGCTGCGCTCAGCCACCCGCTCGGGTTGGCGTTGGTAGATCATGAGGCTGACGGCTTGAAGGTTGCGAAGTTCACAGGGAATGCAAGGTTGGTTGGGCTCTCCGCTCGAACCCCGGCCGGCTTCAAACCAACGGGGATGGCTGGAGATGCTGAGGGCCCAGGGACTGGCCTGCTGAACGGCTTGGAGGGTGGCGAGCCAGTGCTGCAACCGTTCTGGTGGTACGGGCCAGCCCAGCTGCTCCACTTCCAGATCCAGATGCAGGCCATCGAATCCAATCCGCCGGTAGCGGTGAATCAGGTCCAGCAGGGATTGCCGACCCTGCGGAAGAATCCACTCCGGATCGCCCAGTAGCAGGCTCACGCGCAACCCCTCGCCGTGGGCTGCGCTGAGAAGCTGCTGGAGCGCCCGTTCGGTGTCGACACCGGCGGCCACTTGAGCGCCTGTCAGTCCCACCAGCAGATGTGTCATGCCGGCGCTCTTCAGTCGCGACAATTCAGACGAGCGCAGCGCTGGATTCAGTAGGGCCTGGCTGTTCCAGATGTAGGTGCCCTGGCTCCAGGTTCGGGTGGGGGTCGCTGGCGTTGGGGGCGCCATGACGGGACCTGTTCGGGCTGCCTTCGCCAACGCGGCCAGCGTGAGGGCCAGGCCCAGTCCCCAGACCAGGGCACGGCTGATGCCACTCAGGCGTCGTGGTGATGGAGAGGTCAAGGGAGGAGGCTGGGTCAGGGCGGGGCTGAAGCTCAGAAACGTGCACGGCTCATCACCCACCAGGGCGCCATGGAGGTTTCTTCATGCGATCTTCTCAGGAGTTCATTGAGCATGGCGATGGCGCTCCAGCAGCGAATCGTGAACATCGCCAATGGGAACAGCGGTAGCAGGGGCACGAGGCGCATGTCCTTTTTGGGCTGTTCGGAGGTGAGTATGAGCACCAGGAGGAACTGCAGTGAAAGCAGCAGTAGATACGCTGCATAGATGCAGCCGATCAGTGCTAGGAGTCTGGGCCACGGCTCCGTAACCAGGAGCATCAGGCTGTAGATGAGGATGATGAAGGGCAGTACGACCTGAACAAACATCCCGCCAAAGACAATCATTAAAAAGTTGGGCCAGCCAATCAGATTCGGGTTGATGTTGATGGGATGTTTTCGGGCATAAATAAAGAGAAGGTCTCCATCCCATCGCAGGCGCTGCATCAGGAAATCTTTGAATGTGCGAGGAACGTCGGTATGTCCCATTGCCCTTGGCTCAAAGGGTATACGCATGTTTGGGTGTCGTCGAAAGTAGCTCTTGATTCGCAGTGTGAGATCAAGGTCTTCTGATGTGTGAGTGTCCCAGCCGCCGATCTGTTGAATAAAGCTGCGGCGAAAGCATCCAAAAGCGCCAGATATATTGTTCAGAACATTCCACTCTGCAAGGCCGATTCTTGCCATGCCAATCGACATCAGATATTCAATTGCCTGCATGGCGGTGGTGAGGGAGTGCCAGGTGTTGCGGACCCTTAGGTTTCCAGCCACTGCAGGTACATTGGGATCCTCGAAGTGGCGTATGATGACGTTGACCATGTCATTGTCAAATGACGTGTCTCCATCCAGTGCCATCACGATCTCTCCGCTGCACATGGCCAGTCCTGCGTTCAGGGATGACACTCGCCCGCCCCGTTGCCATTTTGCGATCGGGCGAATCCTGCGTCTGGGGTAAAGCTCTGGATCGCAGTGGAAGTTGCGAACAGCCTCCATCGTTATGGTGTTGACGGCGGCTCCATCGACAACCGGGATCAGTTCGATTTCACCGGGATAGGTTTGCTCACACAGGCTCAGCAGGGTTCTCTGCACATCCATCCCTTCGCTGTAACAGGTGACCACGCAGGACACCCTGGGGCGGTAGAGGGAGTGCCTAGGGGGGAGTGTTAGTTCTCGGATCCACCAGCGCACCGTACCCAGGAGAATGACAGCCGTGAGCGGTAGCTCCACCAGCAGGAGGAATGGAGAGGCCTGGATGAACAGGCTTGGCAGATGAAACATGCAGGCGGGAGCTGTGTCGTGTCTGAACGTCTGGGCTTCAGCGTATGCAGCTGATGGTCTGGTTCGTCATCTGATGGCTCAGGCGAGCCAGGAGCAACTGTGCATCCTCGTGCTCACTCAGTTGCCCGGGCAGTAGGCAACTGCTGAAACACAGCTCAAGTTGTTGGTGCGACGTTGCCTGCATGCCTGTGAGTTCCTCCGCCAGTTCTTTTTGGAGCTGGGCCAGAGCCAGGGCATCGGCCTGGGGCAGCAAGAGCCAGATCAAATCCCTGCGGCTGTGCAGACAGCGATCGGAGGTGTGCAGCTTCTCCAGGAGCCGTTCGATCAGGCTGTCCAGCATCAGAGAGCCGTGGGGCTCGCCCGCGCTGGCGAGAACCTCATCCAGATTTCGAAGGCGAAGTCCAAGGATCGCAGCCAGATTGGCTGGAGCCGCGCGCCCGGCTCGTTGGGCGATGCTGATCTGCCAGGAGAGGGCTCGCAGGAATTCAGCTTCACTCAGCAGGCTGCTGTGCGGCCCGTCGCCCACGGTGTGGTTGGCCTTCTCCAGGCCATGGCGACAGGCCAATCGCCCCGATTCACTCAAATTGAATGGGCGGATCTGCTGAACGCGCAGCGCCTCGGGTGGGTGTGATTGACCGCAGTCGAGACAGCGTGCCTGTACCGCTGCGTCCACAAAGAAGGCCTGACAGGAGCGGCAGCTGTAGTTCTCCATCGGTCGGTCGTAGTCGCTGCCGATGTGGCGAAGCTGGGTCAGGCAATTGGGGCAGACCAGGGCGCTGTTGCGCAGAAAGTTTCGCTGGGAGCCAATATGGCCACACACGAAGCAATGTAACGACGGCTCGCGGATGATGTCCAGTCCGTCGCATTCCGGGCAGA
>CALJTZ010000437.1 GCA_937975655.1 uncultured Synechococcus sp.
AGCCATCAGCTCCCAGCCATTACGCACAGCTACCGGAGTCGAGGCCAGGATGGCAGGCAGTTCTGCGAACTCGTACACGTCATCAGCGCCAATGCCGATGGCCGTCCGCAGCTTGCCGACACCAGAAGCCACGCCACGCTCAGTCATCCGGTAAGGCAGGAAGACGGTGTTGGACAGGAAGTTCTTAACGTGGGTGCTGGGGCGCGACAGGATGCCGTTCACATAGACCGTGAACAGCTTTTCCCAGGCATTGCCCTGCGCCATGCTGCGGATCAGCTCGGCCTTGCCCTCGGGGGTCTTCACATCCAGGTAAGCCTGGGCGAACTTGGTCAGATCAGTCTGGTTCCCAAACTGCTGCAGGATCTGCATCACTTCAGCCGTAGTGCCGCGGGGCAGCCGCATCACGGCCAGCGATTGGGCGATGTTGGTCTGGTAGTTCTTAACGCTCTGCTGCAGGACGTTGCTGAAGGCAATGGTCTGGGTGGCCTCAGCCAGCTCAGTAGGCGTAGCCGAGCCATCAGCAACCTTGGCCAGCAGGCCATCCAGGTGTTCCATGATCCCGACCTGGGCCTTACCAGCAAGGATCACGTTCTCTGGCGAGACCTTCAGCGTGCCGGAGGTCACCTCCTGGATGAATTTAGCGCCAAAGCCAGCCGCCTCGGCAGCCTTTTCCCAGGTCTCAAAGGTGCCGCGCTGGGTGGTTACCCGGTCGGCCATCACCATCATGGTCTGCTTGACCGATTCATCGGTGTCCATGAGCGGCATATTGAATGCCGTCTCCGGTGGCTTCTCGCCAGTGCGAGCAGCCATGCCAGGCTTCTCAGCAATTACCTGTTGTGGCGCGGGAGCAACAGCTTTGGCTTGCTCGACCTGGCCAGCAAGGCGAGCAGATTGAGGCGTGCCGGTTCCAGTCTGGACGGCAGCCTTTTGCAGGTCGGTGACTTCTTGCGCCCTAGCGGCCTCGGGCGTAAGTGGTGCGGGGGTGGGACGGATGTCCTGCTTGCCGATGCGCTTGAGAACCTCGCCAATGACCTCCAGGCGGCCACCGCCAGCGACCTGCACGCCATCAGCCATTTGGACTTCAGGCGGGATTACAGGAACGGCATCAGCTTCTAGCTGATCGTTCTGTGCGGCGGTTCCCAGCTCGACCCGTTGCTCAAAATCGGCAGCGTCCTGATTGAGCTGATCCAGCCGCTGATCAAGGGGACGGACTGCCATTACTGAGGCTCCAGAGGGGGTTGCGGCATTGTAGCGGCAAGGGCTTGAAACGCAACATTTTTAAGCAGCGTCATCATTTGCTTTGCCCCTCTCGTTTGAGGATTTTGACCTGGTCTTCACCACCAGGGAACACCACGATGTTGCGGGTGCCCTGTTGGTTTCCTCGGCTACCTTGATCAAAGTATCGGACACCAGGAATGCCTGCGTCTTTCAAAAGCTGCGCCCCAGCTTTTGTCTTGCCACCAGCAGCAGCTAGCAGATCACCGCCCAAGTCCTCCGGCTGGAGGTTGTATTGCCGGGCAAGAGCTTGGATTTCCTGGCTCTGGCCACTGATGGGCGCATCAAAGTCCAACATCTTGGCAACCACCGTGTCAGGGATGTCCACGGTGTACAGGTTGCCGTAGGTTTCAAACGATGGTTTCACCGTGCTGTTGAACCATGCCTTAGTTGCAGGAGACATTGCATCTGCCGCTTCCTGCAAATCCGCAGGCAGTTCGTTCATCATCAGCCGCTCAAGGATGTCCAGCTTTTCATACTCAGCCTGAGCTTGTGCCGGAGGCATCTTGGCCGCAGCGTTCTCAATGGTTTTGTAAACAGTATTGATCTGCCTGCCGCCCATCTTCATTTTCTCCGGGTCATAAGCCAGCTTGACCCGATAGCCCTGTGCAACGTCCCGGCTCTCAGCAAAGTACAGTCCATAGCCGTAGGCCTGTGCGCCCTCACCCGTGCCGATCTTGGCGGCATCAAACTTGTCAACCGTGTGCGGCGTGCCGTGATAGGCCATCAGATTGGCCTGCATCCCGGTGCGTTGCATATACGCATCCAGCATCTCGCCAGCCTTGGGAACCAGCGCCTTAGCGCCCTTGGCCGCAGCCTTGACACCCTTGACCGCCACGAACGGGTCAGCAACGGTCTCGCCAACAAAGCGGCCAACACCAGCAGCAGCCTCGCGTTCGCCTTGCAGCGGGCCGCCAGGAGGCACTACCGGGCCGATGTTCTTGGTAAGCCACTTGTCTACATCGTCAGAGGTCGGCAGGATGAATCCCTTTTCCATGCCCTGCAGGAAGGCATCCAGTGCGCTCTGATCACCACCGCGCCGACCGATCTCGTATAGACCACGGCCAACAGCCAGCACATCACCAGCCAGGCCAACAGTGCCGCTGACAAGCCCCTTGCCCGTCCCAGCGGCCACATCAGCCGCCAGCAGTGGCAGGTTGGCACCGACCTCGCTGGCACCAGCCCGGCGGGGTTTCATCTGGGGGAACACGCCAAAGGCAGCACCACCGTCAGTCATAGTGCCAGATGGGCCAGCAGCCAGCAGCACAGGCTCATCTACAGGCTGCACTTCCTCGCCAAAGGTCTCCACCTGCGGCTCAGGCTCAGGGTAGAAGACATTGTCCCAATTTGCTCTAAGTTCTTTTTCAATCATGGTGATCCTTAGAGGTTGTTTTTGTACACAGCGATCTGCTTCTTGAGCTGCTCAATCTCAGAGCTGGACAAGCCTCGAATCTTGCTCGGGTCAATCTGATCAATTGGCAGGTTGGGCATCGGGATCTTTTTAGCATCCATCAGACGGGTGACGGCATCCCTGGCACCCTTGCGGGCATCCTCGCGCTCGCGCACCGTCTTGTCCTCGCTGTACTCACGGACGGCCTGGCGGGCAGCCGTAGCCGGATCAGGATAGACCATCACGCCCTGCTCATTCTTGACCTGGGTCGACAGGATGCGCTGGTAGTTCTTCATGTACCCGTCGAGCTGGGCGATCTTTTCCTGGGCCGGGTTGATCATGTTGTCAGTGATGCCAGCGGCCAGGCGAATGGCATCCACACCACTGCGATACTGGATGTCGACAATGGAGCGGCCAAGCTGCTCATATTGGCTATTGCTCAGGCTTCCAACATAGGGCGAGAGCTGGCCGATGTTGGTGATCTGTCCGTTGCGGATCTGCTGGTACAGGGACACCTCAAGCTGAGGATTAGCCTCGCGGCTCTTGGGCTTGAGCGCAGCCTCTGCCTGCTCAAAGGTCATCTCGTTGAGAGAGATGAGGGTGGTCACGATCTCCCGGCGACGGGCTGCCGTGGTCTTGGGATTTAGCATCTCAATGCTCAGAGTGTTGCCCTTCTCACGGTTCACTAGCTTGATGTTGGCCTCATCAATCTTGCGAGCAGATTCAGCATCGCTGTAGGCCTTCAGCGTGCGGTCACGCACCAGGGCCTTGTCAGATTCTGTAAGGTTCTTGTAGACAGTGCTGAGAGGCCCGAAGTCACCCTTTGCAACTTTGGCCATGGCAGCACCAGCACTGGTAGCGAACTCCGGCGAGGTGGCCACAGAAGTCAGAGCGCCGACCTTGGCCTCAACCACAATCTTGTTGAAGGCATCAACGTGCTTGCTGGTGCCCGTGATACGGATGGAGTCGTAGAGGGGTTTACGCTGGACATCCAGCAAATCCTCAATGTTGATCTCTTTTCCGGTACGGGGGTCAATTGCACCGGCCTGCTTGATGATGGTCTCGACCAGCGGGGCCGAGGCGGTCACGGCTTGGTTCAGCCTGGCATCAAGCTGCTCCTGCTCAATTTTGATGCGGCGGTCGTTGGCTTCCTTGTAGACCTGGTTGCCAGCAATGGTTAGCGCCGAGCGCAGCCGGATGGATTCCTTGGGATCAAGCGCCATCAGGGTAGATGAATACCCGTCAACCAGATCACGAAGCTGCACGCGCATTGCGTCTGGGTCGACATTCTCCCCGGCCTTGATGCGGGCAGCGATGTCGGACATTTTCCGCTGGCCTTCAAGCTGCAGCTCCGAAGACAGAAGCTGCGCCTGGGTGTCTTGATATGCCCGCTGGAAAGCGGCACCACCGCCAGGAACCCTTAGCTCGAACTTGTATTCCCGTGCAGCGTCCACCCGCTCCTTGGTCAGCGGGTTTTCAATGGCGTACTTGCGGCCTTCCTTTTCAGCCTGGGTAACAGCAACGTCCTGGAAGTAGGCCGTCATGCGATCAAGCGCCCGACCAACTTGGTCGAACTGCTGCATACGGATCTGCTCCTGCTGCATCCCCACATCTTGGCTAGCCGTGGAGATACGGGGCAGGTCAGCGAACTGAGCGCCCATGTTCTCGTAGCGCGGCAAAGAAGTAGCCATTGGTGTTTCCTCTTATGCTTTCTTGGGCGTAGCGGTCTCGCCAATCTTAGACACGCCAGTCAGCGCCTGGCTGGCAGCCGTGAGCATGGCCGGAGCAGTCGAGAAGCTGCCAGCAATAGCAGAGGCTGCCTGCAGATCTTGCGAGGCTGCCAGGCCCCCATAGATGGCCATGTCAGCGTTTTCACGCAGGATCTGGAATTCACGTCCAGCCATCACTGCGTCAGCTTGCATAGAACTCATGGGCGATCCAGTAAACGGATCAATACCGGAGGCCGATGCTTTGGCGCGGCTGGCAGCAGCAATGCGTAGCTGGCGCTGGAAGATCTGGTTGGCCTGGTTGCTGTAGTTCAGGGCGTTCTGGCGGCCCTGCAGCTTTGCCTGCTCGGCCTGGATGGCCAGCTTCTGGGACTGCAGTTCTGCCTGCTGCTTTTGCGCCGCAGCCGCGCTAAGAGTCGAGGCAACGCTGACCGCCGTGCTGGCCGCTGCAATTGCTGGCGCATATGGCGCTATGGCCGCTGCTGCTGCTGCGATTGTTTCCATTATGTTCCCCCGTAGACAGACAGCTTGTACTCAAGACCTAGCAGGGTCAGCTTGAGCGGCGCGTCCTGCGTGACCGTGATCTGGGCGTCCTGCGTGTAGCCCAAGATACCGTTCAGCACCTTGGTGCCGGTGAACTCGGGCACAGCGTTGTCCAGGATGTTGATCGTGTCCAGCGTGCGAATCGGCACTGAGATGTTGTTGATGTTGATGTCCTGCGTCTTGTAGAGAATCGCGTTGATCTCGACAATCCGCTTCTTGAAACCGATGCGGGTGCCAACGCTCATGCGAGGCTCAATCGGCAGCGTCTTGATGTTGACCGAGAACTGCAGGCCCACCTCGTAGCTGGTGGTGCTGGGGCGGTCAAAGGTGATCGCACCAGCCCCGCTCACGGTCTCGTTGGCCAGCACGCTGCCATCGGCGATCACGTTGACCGATTTGCCAATGTGCGGCAGGCCAGAAGCACCAGACGCAGCGCCACCGCTGAACCCGCAGTCAGTGCGGAAAGTCGAGTCAAAGACCTCGACAAAGTAGCGGTTGACCGAATTGAAGGTGCGCTTGACGACAACATAGATGTCCTCAATGTCCACGCCTACGTCCTTGAACTCGCCATCCGTGGTGATGCGGCTTGGGGCGACCACGCCCTGCTGGCGCAGCAGAGAGTAGGCAGTCAGCGTGCCAGTGCCGTTCAGGATGAACAGGGCATCAGCCTCATCCGTGCTGGTCGCCTTGCGTAGCGACATCTCAGCCGGTTCATTAATCAGGTGGCTTGACAGCAGCGAGATGCTGGTGCTGACGTAGGAGGCCGTCGTATCGCTGAACAGGAACTCGTTGAGGGCCTTGCCCTGGCGCTGGATGTACAGCGTGCCAGACTGCAGCGTTTTGACCCGGATGCCCTCCCGCGAGCCATTGCGGCTGACCGCCTTAGCAAACAGGTTGTTCGGGGTGATCGGCTGGGATTCAAGCTGTGGGACGTAGAACTCACCACCCGTGGTGAAGATCTGCAGATCCTTGGCGCTGATGATGTCGGTGATGATGTTCAGGCTGTTGGTGTCCAGCGTAGCCTCAACGGCATCATCGTCGTAGTTCTGGTCAGGGTTGAAGTCGAAGAACAGGCCGACCTTGCTACCCCAAATGGTAGATGGCCGTGACTTGCTCCCGCCAAAATACAGCCGCCCTTCATGGAAGGAGCAGGTGCGCGGCCAGCCCTTGCTGCTAGACCAGACATCTTCATAGCCAGCCTCTAGATCCCAGCTACCACTGGCAATGGCCGTGGTGGCAAAGAATGGGATTTCCACCACAGCATTAACCACCGTGGCGCTGGTGAATGACACAATGCGGGCGCGGCCCTGGGGGCTGGCGTTGACATACTGGTTGACGCTGCCAGCACTGAAAACGCTGGCGCTGGCCGTCAGGGTCACGCTGCCAGACACGGCAGACGGGGTTAGCGTAGCTGCCGGGTTGGAGATGGAGGGCGTGAACTGGTATTTCGGGATACTGTCGAACGTGATGTTCGTAGCCGTCCAGGATGCGTCGGTAGCCCCGCGCACGATCTTGATCGGGTTGATGTCCTTGTGCGTGATGATCAGCGTGTCGGCAGACTGAGTCCAGACCATGGTGGCCAGGATGCTGCTGGTGACTGCGCTAATGCTCAGGTAGTCATTGGCACCACCGTTGATGGCCGTGATGAGCTGCTTGTCCTTGAAGACGTACATCCGCTGGTGGGTGAACACCAGCATATAGCTGTCGGTGACGCTGAACTCAAAGGCGACAGACCGGGTGCCGTCAGCAGGGTTGGCACCGGAGGGAAGCTCAAACAGGTACTTCAGGCCTGGCCTGCGGGTGACACCACCCTGGGGCTGCACCAGGACGTTCTCCAGGCGCTCTGCCCCGTTGGCATACTGCTCCAGGTCAATGCGGGCACGCAGCAGGGGGTCTAGCTCACCCGCGCTGAAGTTGGTCTGTAGCGAGACAATGCGCGTCATCAGAACCTCACAGCAACAAGTGAGAAGTCCTCAAAGGCTGGGTTAGTGTTGCCCTGGCCGTCGATCACCATGGCCGTGCGGAAATAGCCGCCACGGTTGTTCTCGCTGGGGCTGCCGACAGCAAGCTGCTGCCAGTAGGTAGTCTTGGTCACCTGATCCGTGATGGGGTCAGCCAGGTGCCAGGCCATCATGTACTTCAGGAGCTGAATGAAGTAGGTCGGCACTTCACTCTCATTGGGTCGGAACTGATAGTCAATGACCACCACTTCCTCGTTGGTCAGCAGCTTGTCACCCTGGATGATCCAGTCGGTGAAAGTGTTGGCACCAACAGCAGTCGAGGTATAGGCCCTGCGGATCGTGCCCAGACGATCAGAGGGAAGCTGGAACTCGTACTTGTACTGGTTGACCGGGGTGTTGATCGTCTTGGCCAGTTGCACCTTCTTGAAGGTGAATGACCAGGGATATGCCTGCATGGTCGAATCACGCAGGGTCGGGTAGATACGGTCACACACGTTGGCCGCATCAGTTCCTTCATTGAAGGAGCTAATAGGCTTTGCGCCCAGCAAGAGCAGGGCATCAGAGCATACGGTTAGAGCGGAGTCGCCTGCGGCCATATCAGTCCCTTAATGCGAGAAAGGCCAGCCCCCGATTACTCAGTGGCTGGCCCGTTCAGTTGACCCCGATTAGTCGGAGTCCGTGGCAGTGACAGTCAGACCGTCGGTAACGTCAACAACAGTGCCGCTGTTGGCGTTGACCCACACCACGGTCATGGCGGGGTGCCGCCCGAGCTGGCCGAGACCGGTGTTAACGCATCGGCATTCGGCTTCGCCGGCGCAGCAGCATTGTTCGCCGCAGCAGCTGTTATCGCAGTTCGCCGCCGCAGCAACGTCTAATAGCGTTACGCACCATCGTTGTGGCCTCCGGTTCGCCGGGGGCCACAATGTCGTTAACGCGGCAATCCAGGCGAGGCACTGCAATACTGCGCGATGATTGTCTCTCGTCGCTGTAATACTGATATTAATTCTCGAAATAACTCGGGAAGCTGACAGACAGGAGGACACATCGT
>CALJTZ010000438.1 GCA_937975655.1 uncultured Synechococcus sp.
TACGAGATAGTACAAGGTGACTGGAGTTCAGACGTGTGCTCTTCCGATCTTCAGAGCCTGCAACAGGGGTGGTGTTCAGGCGCTGCTCCAATGCCGCGTAGATGGAATCTGCAACCTGGCACCGGAGTCCCTTCTGCAGTTTCTTGCGGCGCTTGGCCTCCTCGAGACAGGCCTGGGTGGGGCAGAGGTAGGCCGAGCGGCCCATCCCCTGATCCAGGCTCAGTCCTCCGTCCTTGAGGCGGATGACCCTCCAGAGCTGCTGGCGGTCCAGCAGCTGTCGGCAGGTCACACAGCGCCTCAGAACGGGTTGGCCGCTCACCGGGTTTCGTCCTCGGCGGGGGCGTTTTCGCTGGGCGCGGCTTCGGCGTAGGCCTGCTCGTCGTAAGCCGCTTCGCCTTCGCCGTACTCCTCCTCGTCCTCGGGCAGGGGATACAGCTCCCGCAGGCGGGCATCCTCTTCAGCACGCAGGGCCTGTTCGGCCATCAGGCGTGCCTCTGCCTCGGCCTGGAGGGCTTCATCCTCCTCACGCATGGCGATCAGCTCCGCCACTTTTTCGTCCTCGGAGGCCTGGTCGTATTCGGTGCTGTTCTTGATGTCGATCTTCCAGCCGGTGAGGCGGGCGGCCAGGCGCACGTTCTGCCCCTCGCGGCCGATGGCCAGGCTCAGCTGGTCGGGTGGCACCAGCACGTGGGCGTGCTGTCCCTCGGGGTCCACCAGGCGCACGGCCTCCACCCGGGCAGGGCTGAGGGAGTTGGCGACGTACTGGCCGGGGTCCTGCGACCAGCGGATCACGTCGATCTTTTCGCCGCGCAGTTCGTTCACCACCTGCTGGATGCGGGAGCCGCGGGCGCCGATGCAGGCCCCCACCGGATCCACTTCCCGCTCCACGCTGTCCACAGCCACCTTGGTGCGGGGGCCCACCGAGCGGGAGGGGGGATTGGCTTCCCGGGCCACGGCCACGATCCGCACGGAGCCCTCCTGGATCTCGGGTACCTCGTTCTCGAACAGATACACCACAAGGCCAGCGTTGGAGCGGCTCACGAACAGCTGTGGCCCGCGGCGGGGGACCTCGCTCACTTCCTTGAGGAACACCTTGAAGGTGGCATTGGCACGGTAGTTGTCGTTGGGAAGCTGGTCCCGACGGGGTAATTCTGCTTCCACTTCAGGTCGACCCAAGCCAGAGCTCACGGCCATGATCACGCTCTGGCGCTCGAAGCGGATCACCCGGGCGGTGAGCACGGGGTCTTCCAGGTCGGCGAATTCCTCCTGGATCATGCGGCGCTGCTGGTCGCGCAGTTTCTGGGCCAGCACCTGCTTGGTGGTGGCCGCGGCCATGCGGCCGAAATCGTCTTTTTCAGGGGTGACGTCCAGCACCACCGTGTCGCCGATCTGGGCGTCTTCCGCCACCTGCATCACCTCGGCAAGGGCGATCTGGTGGTCTTCGCTCTCCACCTCTTCCACGATGATCTTGGAGGCCAGCACCCGGTAGCCCTCTTCATCCACGTCCAGTGCGACGTCGAAGTTCGAGAAGTAGTCCTCCTCGAACGGGTCTTCGCTGATGCCCAGGTACAGCGTGCGGCGGTAGCGCTCGTAGCCCTTGAGCAGGGCCTCGCGCAGCGCCGACTCCACCACCTGGGTGGGCAGCTTCTTCTCTTCGCTGATGTCCTCGATCAGGTTCGCCAGACCGGGGAGAAGAACCAGTGCCATGGATGAGAGGTCGCGTCAGACGCGGGGAGAACGGGATGTGGGGGCCTTGCCTTGCGGCGTCAGCCCTCTGTGGGGGTGGTGAGGCGTACGGCGATCACCTCGTTGCGGGGAAAGCGAACGGTGCGGCCGCGCACGTTGAGGTGCACGGTGGTCTCGTCGCGTTCCAACAGGAGGCCCTCGCGCTTCAGCTCACCCCCTGTCTTGGCGTCGTGGACGTGAACTTCAACCGGGAAGCCGCGAAAACTGCGGAAGTCACGGTCGTCCTTCAGTTCTTCGCCGATGCCGGGGCTGCTGATTTCCAGAACATAGGCCTCCTCGAGCAGATTGCTGCCCTCGAGGGCCTCCCCCAGCACGCCACTGAAGGCGGCGCAGTTGTCGAGGCTCACGTCCCCGCCATCGGCCAGGCGCAGCTGCACCTGCAGCGTCATCGGGATGCGGTGGGTGAGCAGCTGCAGGCCGCACACCTGGAACCCGGCGGATTCAGCAACCTGGCTGGCCAGGGTGTGCAGATCAGGGATCAGGGGATGCGGCAAGGCGAGGAGGTTCAGCAGGGGGACGTTCGGCCCGTCCGGCACCTGCAGAGTTCTGCTCCCATGGGCGCGTGCGGAGGGTTCCGACAGCTGCTCAAGGGGATGCCCGCCGGGCACCCCTTGACCCTACGTGATCAGAGAGAACCGAGATCCACGGCGGGCGGTTCCATGTAGTTGTCACCGGGTTGGATCTCACCGCGCAGGCTGGGGTCCTGGTTGAGGCACTGACCCTTCTGCTCGTCGGTGCGCAGGTATTGGCACACCCGCGCCCAGAGCTTGGAGCGGGTGGAGGGGCCGCCCTGGCTGAAGTGCACCAGGTCGCCACCGCCGGCCATGCCCTGGATCTCCACCTGGCAGAGGGCGCAACGTTGACGGGTGCCCGGGGGGATCGCAGCCATGCCAGCAACGCGAAGAACGAGCAACTTAGGTCCAGTGCCGCGCTCGGGCTCGTTCGAGGTCTGGTGACCCTTGGATCCTGCCTAGCCTTGGGGGATTGCGCCCATGGCCCCTTGCGACGCCTGCCTGCCGCCCTGTGTGCCCTGCTGTTGGGATTTCTGTTGCTGGCGCCGCTGCCGGCTCTCGCCACGGACTTGCAGCCCCGCAGTTTTGTGACGGCGGCAGTGAAGCGGGTGGGCCCGGCGGTGGTCCGCATCGACACCGAGCGCAGCGTGCCGCGGGCCGGTTTGGATCCCGCCTTCAGTGATCCACTCCTGCGTGAGTTGTTCGGCGATCCCAGCCCGAATGCCCGCGAGCGGGGCCAGGGTTCCGGCATCGTGATCGACGCCAAAGGACTGGTGCTCACCAACGCCCACGTGGTGGACGGCGCCGACCGGGTGGAGGTGACCCTGGCCGACGGCCGCGAGGTGGAGGGCAGCGTGCTGGGCGCCGATGCCGTGACCGATCTGGCGGTGGTGCGGATCCCCAATCCCTCCGATCTCCGGGCCGCTCCCCTCGGAGATTCAGAGGCCCTGGAGGTGGGCGACTGGGCCATTGCCCTGGGCACGCCCTATGGCCTGGAGCGCACCGTGACCCTCGGCATCGTGAGCAGCCTGCACCGCAACATCACCAGCCTTGGCTTCTCCGATAAACGCCTCGATCTGATCCAGACCGACGCCGCCATCAATCCCGGCAACTCCGGGGGGCCGCTGGTGAATGCGGCTGGCGAGGTGGTGGGCATCAACACCCTGGTGCGTTCAGGCCCGGGGGCGGGTCTTGGCTTTGCCATCCCGATCAACCTGGCCAAGGTGGTGGCGGCGCAGCTGGGCAAGGGGAATGCCGTGGTGCATCCCTATCTCGGCCTGCAGCTGGTGCCCCTCACGGCCCGCCTCGCCCGCGACAACAACGCGGATCCGAATGCCCTGGTGCAGCTTCCGGAGCGTGATGGTGCCCTGGTGCAGCGGGTGCTGCCCCAGAGTCCGGCCGAGCAGGCCGGTCTTCGCCGCGGCGATCTGGTGGTGGCTGCAGCGCAGCAAACCGTGCCGGACCCGGCGGCCTTGCTGCGGCTGGTGGAGGCCTCCAGCGTGGGTGAACCCCTCCCCCTCACGGTCCTGCGGGGCGACCAGGAGCTGAGTCTGGCGATCCGTCCTGAGGCCCTGCCCCACGCCTGAGCTACGGTCACGGGCCATTCCTGGGCGCGTGATGTCGGATCTGCAAGACCGCATGAAGCAGGCCGTGGCCGAGGCCGCGGTGGAGCAGATCCGCGATGGCATGGTGGTGGGGCTGGGCTCAGGCTCCACCGCCGCCCTGATGATTCAGGGCCTGGGCGCCAAGCTTCAGCGGGGCGAGCTCACGGACATCGTGGGTGTCACCACCTCCTTTCAAGGCGAGGTGCTGGCGGCAGAGCTGGGCATTCCCCTCAAGAGCCTCAATGCCATTGAGCGCATTGATCTGGCCATTGATGGCGCCGATGAGGTGGATCCTGGCTTTCAGTTGATCAAGGGCGGCGGTGCCTGCCACGTGCAGGAGAAGCTGGTGGCCCGCCGGGCCGAGCGCTTTGTGGTGGTGGTGGATGCCACCAAGCTCGTGGACACCCTGAATCTGGGCTTTCTGCTGCCGGTGGAGGTGCTTCCCGGTGCCTGGCGCCAGGTGCAGGCCCAGCTCGAGCAGATGGGTGGCGAGGCTCAGCTGCGCATGGCCGTTCGCAAGGCCGGGCCCGTGGTGACCGATCAGGGCAACCTGGTGCTTGATGTGAAGTTCGCCGGCGGCATCAGCGATCCCGTGGCGCTCGAGAAGGAGATCAACAACCTGCCTGGCGTCCTGGAGAACGGCCTGTTTGTGAATCTCACCGACCAGGTGCTGGTGGGGGAGATCAACGACGGCATCCCGGGCGTGCGTGATCTGGTGAAGCGCTGACTCCTCGTCTCTCTGTGCCCCAGCTCGAGCTGGCCACCCTCGCGGGCTGCGGCCTGGCGATTGGCCCCTACCCCCGCTTTGGCTATGACGCCAGCGGCGGTGGGGGATGGGCGGCTCCGGCCGTGCCCGATGGCGAGGGGCTACAGCCGTTGGTGTTTGATCCAGCTGCCCTGTGCATTCCAGCGCTTAACAGCCGCACCACCCGCCTGCTGGGCCTGCCCCTGCCCCCCGGCCTCGAGATCGCCATTGCCCCTGAGCACCTGGCGGGCACGTTGGCGCCCGAGTCGGGCGAGCTGGAGCTGCAGTTCAGGGCTCGCTTTCGCTTCCGCATTGGCCGGTTCTATCGGGCGCCGGATCTGCTGATCGACACCACCCTCAGCACCGGTGCGCTGCGCAGCCGTCGTCACCGGGCCCAGGGCCATGGGCTCGATGCCTCTGGGGAGGCCCTCCTGGTGGGTGTGGCCACCGTTGCGCCCAGCGGTGATCCCTGGCTGGATCGTTTCCTTGGCCTGCCCGATGAAGCCCTGGCCCTGTTGCGCTGTCGTCTGACGCCGTAGGTCAGCCCAGCCGGAGCCGCACGGACTCCCCATGGCTGTGGAGCCCCTCGCTGTCGGCCAGGGTGGTCACGGCGCTGCCGGTGGCCTCGAGGGCCTGGCGGTTGAACTGGATCAGGCTGGTGTGGCGCAGGAAGGTTTCCACACTGAGGGCGCCGGCGAAGCGGGCGGTGCCCGAGGTGGGCAGGGTGTGGTTGGGGCCGGCGAGGTAGTCGCCCACGGCCTCGGGCGTCCAGGCCCCCAGGAAGATGGCCCCCGCGTGTTGAATCTGCTCGGCCAGGGGCTCCGGCCGCTCCACCTGCAGTTCCAGGTGTTCCGGAGCAAAGCGATCGCTGAGGGTGGCGGCGCTTTCGAGATTGGGGCAGATCACGATCAGGCCCCAGTCGTTGATGGCGGTGCGGGTGATCTCCGCCCGCGGATGGCCCGCCAGCTGCGCCTCGATTGCGGCAGGCATGGCCGCAGCAAGCTGTTCACTGGTGGTGAGCAGGATCGCGGCGGCCAGGGGATCGTGCTCGGCCTGGGCCAGCAGGTCGGCGGCCACATGCTCGGCGTTGGCGCTGTGGTCGGCGATCACCAGCACCTCAGAGGGGCCTGCCAGGGAGTCGATCGACACGCGCCCGTAGACAGCCTTTTTGGCCAGGGTGACGTAGAGGTTTCCGGGGCCGGTGATCACATCCACCCTGGGGATGCTCTCGGTGCCGTAGGCCAGGGCGGCGATGGCCTGAGCTCCCCCGACCCGGTAGATCTCATCCACCCCCGCCAGGTGGGCCGCCGCCAGCACGGTGCTATTAACGCGCCCATCAGGGCCCGGCGGCGTCACCATCATCAGCCGCTGAACGCCCGCCACCTTGGCGGGCACGGCATTCATCAGCACCGTGCTGGGGTAGCTGGCGCGGCCTCCGGGCACATACAGCCCGGCGCGCTCTACGGGTCGCCAGCGGCGGCCCAGCCGTTCGCCGTGTACCCCTGTGACCTGCAGATCCACCGGTTTCTGGCGCTGGTGGAAATCCAAGATGCGGCGGTGGGCCAGCTTCAGGGCTTCCTGCAGGTTGGGATCGCAGGCTTGCCACGCCGCGGCGATCTCCTGGGGCGGCACCCGCAGGGGATCGGGCCGCACGCCGTCAAAGCGCTCGGTGAGCTCCATAAGGGCTGCATCGCCCTGGCTGCGCACCTGGGCGATGATCGCGTCCACCCGTTGCGCAGCATCCGCGCTCTGGCCGCTGCCCGTGCGCTGGGCGATGGCCTCCAACCGCTCGCCGGCGATCGCGAGATCGCGCAGCACCTCCAGATGCAGCCCCTGGGAGGAGCCTGCGGGGGAGCTGCTGACGGCGGGGGTGTTCACGGCCAAGGTCACCGGTGAGGGTGAGAGGAAGGATCAAGCTAGTGGGCCGCCTTCAGGGGGCTGGTCGGTCCAGGGGGTACGATTTCGTTTCGCCGAGCTAGCGCTGATTTCGAGCGCCGATCCCGCCTGTGGCCAATAACAAGTCGTCGAAGAAGCGCATCCTGATTGCCGAGCGCAATCGGCTGCACAACCGCACCTACAAGTCTGCCGTGCGCACGCTGATGAAGCGCTGCTTCACCGCTTGCAGCGCCTACACCGCTGCCCCCGGTGCCGACGCCAAGGATGCCGTGCAGAGCAGCCTCAACGCCGCCTTCAGCAAGATCGACAAGGCCATCAAGGTGGGTGTGCTGCATCGCAACACCGGTGCCAACCAGAAGTCCCGCCTGAGTGCTGCTGTGAAGCAGGCCGTTGAGCCTGCTGCCAAGGCCTGAGTCCCATTGATGGCAGTGGCGACGGCAGGACAGGGAACTCGAGAGGGCACGGTCTCGTCGGCCGTGGCTCTAGAGAGCCTTTCAGCCCCGCTGATTGATTCCCACTGCCACATCGTCTTCCGCCATTACGACGACGACTTGGAGGAGGTGGCCCAGCGCTGGCGTGATGCCGGTGTGGGCCGCCTCCTTCATGCATGTGTGGAACCCTCGGAGATTCCGGCGATTCGTGCGCTAGCCGATCGTTTTCCAGAGCTCCGCTACTCCGTGGGGGTGCATCCCCTCGACAGTGAGCATTGGCAGGCCGATACCCAGCAGGTGCTGCGGGAGGCCGCCCAGGCCGATCCGCGGGTGGTGGCTATCGGGGAGCTGGGGCTGGATCTGTTCCGCGACACGAACCTCGATCAGCAACTGGCAATGCTGCGCCCCCAGTTGGACCTGGCGGTGGAGCTGGATCTGCCGGTGATCGTGCACTGTCGCGATGCGGCCGAGCCGATGTTGGCGGAGCTGCGCCAGCGGGCTGCAACCGGCCTCTGCCCCCGGGGGGTGATGCATTGCTGGAGTGGAACTCCCGCCGAGATGCAGGGGTTCCTGGATCTCGGCCTCTACATCAGCTTCAGCGGCAACGTCACCTTCCCCAAGGCGGAGGACACCCATGCCTGCGCCCAGCAGGTGCCCGCCGATCGCTACGTGGTGGAAACCGATTGCCCGTTCCTGGCGCCGGTCCCCCGTCGCGGCAAGCGCAACGAGCCGTCCTACGTGGCCGCCGTGGCTGCTCGTGTGGCAGAGCTGCGTGGCGAGACCCTGACGCAAGTGGCGCAGCAGAGCACGGCTAACGCCTGTGCCCTGTTTGGGCCAGCGCTTCACAGTGTATGATGTTTTATTGGCCTGGCAGCGAGTTCTGATTTATCCGTGCTCGCTGCAGCCCGAAAGCGCCCACCAGGGATCTGGTGTGCCCGCCCATGTCCGTGGTGCTGTGTCTTTTCGGTGCATTTTGTCGTTGTCGGCGGGGTTGAAGCGAGCTGAGTAGGTCCGCTGGCAGGGCAGCCGTCCCCTCTGTGGGGGCGGCGATTCCTGTGCTGGTCTTCCCTGGGCGCCCTGCGGGCGCCGTCAGTTCCTCCCCCGCCTGCGCAACAGGCCCCTACCCCGTCCAACCCGTTCCTGCAGGTTCACCGCATGAGCAGCGCGATCCAGGTCGCCAAGACCGCCACTTACCTGCCCGATTTGGTCGAGGTACAGCGCGCGAGCTTCAAATGGTTTCTGGAGAAGGGCCTGATCGAGGAGCTGGAGAGCTTCTCCCCGATCACCGACTACACCGGCAAGCTGGAGCTGCACTTCATCGGTAGCGAGTACCGACTGAAGCGCCCCCGCCACGATGTGGAAGAGGCGAAGCGTCGCGATGCGACCTTCGCGTCCCAGATGTATGTCACCTGCCGTCTGGTCAACAAGGAGACCGGCGAGATCAAGGAGCAGGAAGTGTTCATCGGGGAACTCCCCCTGATGACCGAGCGCGGCACCTTCATCATCAACGGTGCTGAGCGCGTGATCGTGAACCAGATCGTGCGTTCGCCCGGCGTCTATTTCAAGGACGAGCAGGACAAGAACGGTCGTAAGACTTTCAACGCCAGCCTGATCCCCAACCGTGGTGCCTGGCTGAAGTTCGAGACCGACAAGAACGATCTTCTGCACGTTCGTGTTGACAAGACCCGCAAGATCAACGCCCACGTGTTGATGCGGGCCATTGGCCTGTCGGACAACGACGTTCTCGACAAGCTGCGCCACCCCGAGTACTACCAAAAGTCGATCGAGGCGGCCAACGACGAGGGCATTGCCTCGGAAGATCAAGCCCTGCTGGAGCTCTACAAAAAGCTGCGGCCGGGTGAGCCCCCCTCCGTGAGTGGCGGCCAAACCCTGCTGCACAGCCGCTTCTTCGATCCCAAGCGCTACGACCTGGGTCGCGTGGGTCGCTACAAGATCAACAAGAAGCTGCGGCTCACCATTCCTGATGCCACCCGCACCCTCACCCCTGAGGACGTGCTCAGCACGATTGATTACCTGATCAATCTGGAGCTCGATGTGGGCGGGGCCACCCTCGACGACATCGACCACCTCGGCAACCGCCGCGTTCGCTCCGTGGGCGAACTGCTGCAGAACCAGGTGCGCGTGGGCCTGAACCGTCTAGAGCGGATCATCAAGGAGCGCATGACGGTCGGCGAGACCGAATCGCTCACCCCGGCCCAGCTGGTGAACCCCAAGCCCCTGGTGGCGGCGATCAAGGAGTTCTTTGGCTCCAGCCAGCTGAGCCAGTTCATGGATCAGACCAACCCCCTGGCGGAGCTGACCCACAAGCGCCGGATCAGTGCCCTCGGTCCCGGTGGTCTGACCCGGGAGCGTGCCGGCTTCGCCGTGCGCGATATCCACCCCTCCCACTACGGCCGTATCTGTCCGATCGAGACCCCGGAAGGTCCGAACGCCGGTCTGATCGGTTCGCTCGCCACCCACGCTCGGGTGAACGAATACGGCTTCATCGAAACCCCCTTCTGGAAGGTGGAGAACGGCATCGTCCTCAAGCAGGGCGATCCCATCTATCTCTCTGCAGACCTGGAAGACGAGTGCCGGGTCGCCCCTGGTGACGTGGCCACCGATGCCGAAGGCCGCATCACCGCCGAGCTGGTGCCTGTGCGCTACCGCCAGGACTTCGAAACCGTGCCCCCCGCCCAGGTGGACTACGTCCAGCTGTCGCCGGTGCAGGTGATCTCGGTGGCGACCTCGCTGATTCCCTTCCTCGAGCACGACGACGCCAACCGGGCCCTGATGGGTTCGAACATGCAGCGCCAGGCCGTGCCCTTGCTGCGCCCGGAGCGGCCCCTGGTGGGCACGGGTCTGGAAACCCAGGTGGCCCGTGACTCGGGCATGGTGCCGATCACCACCGTGAATGGCACGGTGGCCTTCGTGGATGCCACCGCCATCGTGATTCGCGATGAGCAGGGCAATGACCACACCCACTACCTGCAGAAGTACCAGCGCTCCAACCAGGACACCTGCCTCAACCACCGGCCGATCGTCAAACTCGGCGATCCCGTGATTGCCGGCCAGGTGCTGGCCAATGGCTCAGCCTGTGAAGGCGGCGAGATCGCCCTCGGCCAGAACGTGCTGATCGCCTACATGCCCTGGGAGGGCTACAACTACGAAGACGCCATCCTGGTGTCTGAGCGCCTGGTGCGCGACGACCTCTACACCTCGGTGCACATCGAGAAGTACGAGATCGAAGCTCGCCAGACCAAGCTCGGTCCCGAGGAAATCACCCGCGAGATCCCGAACGTTGCCGAGGAGAGCCTGGGCAACCTCGATGAGATGGGCATCATCCGCGTGGGTGCCTACGTGGAGAGCGGCGACATCCTGGTGGGCAAGGTGACCCCCAAGGGTGAATCCGATCAACCCCCGGAAGAGAAGCTGCTGCGCGCCATCTTTGGTGAGAAGGCCCGCGATGTGCGCGACAACTCCCTGCGGGTACCCAGCACCGAGCGGGGCCGCGTGGTGGACGTGCGCATCTACACCCGCGAGCAGGGCGATGAACTGCCACCCGGCGCCAACATGGTGGTGCGGGTCTACGTGGCCCAGCGCCGCAAGATCCAGGTGGGCGACAAGATGGCCGGCCGCCACGGCAACAAGGGCATCATCAGCCGCATTCTTCCCCTGGAAGACATGCCCTACCTGCCCGACGGCACCCCCATCGACATCGTGCTCAACCCATTGGGTGTGCCGAGCCGGATGAACGTGGGCCAGGTGTTCGAGTGCCTGATGGGCTGGGCGGCGTCCCATCTCGACTGCCGCGTCAAGGTGGTGCCCTTCGATGAGATGCACGGCCCGGAAACCTCCAAGAACACCGTGCAGGCCTACCTCGAGGCGGCCAAGGCCCAACCCGGAAAAGACTGGGTCTATGACCCTGAAAATCCCGGCAAGATTCAGCTGATCGATGGCCGCAGCGGCGAAGCCTTCGACCAGCCGGTCACTGTGGGCTACGCCCACATCCTCAAGCTGGTGCACCTGGTGGACGACAAGATCCACGCCCGCTCCACCGGTCCCTACTCCCTGGTGACGCAGCAGCCCCTCGGCGGTAAAGCCCAACAGGGCGGTCAGCGTCTGGGTGAGATGGAGGTGTGGGCCCTCGAGGCCTACGGCGCCGCCTACACCCTGCAGGAACTGCTCACCGTCAAGTCCGACGACATGCAGGGCCGTAACGAGGCGCTCAACGCCATCGTCAAGGGCAAGCCGATCCCCCGCCCGGGTACCCCCGAGTCGTTCAAGGTGCTGATGCGCGAGCTCCAGTCCCTGGGCCTCGACATCGCGGTGTACACCGATGCCGGCGAGGAAGTCGACCTGATGCAGGACGTGAACCCCCGCCGCAGCACCCCCAACCGGCCCACCTACGAATCCCTCGGCGTCGCGGATTACGACGACGATTGATCGTGGATTGATCGCTGACGGATCACCGGGCCTCTCCCAGGCACAGCAGTGATCCCCCCTCTACTGCCCCGATCGCCGCCCAAGCCAAGCCGATGTCCAACAGCAACCTGCGCACCGAAAACCACTTCGACTACGTCAAGATCACGCTCGCGTCCCCCGAGCGGATCATGCAGTGGGGGCAGCGCACCCTGCCCAATGGTCAGGTGGTGGGTGAGGTCACCAAGCCGGAGACCATCAACTACCGCACGCTCAAGCCCGAGATGGACGGGCTGTTCTGCGAGAAGAT
>CALJTZ010000439.1 GCA_937975655.1 uncultured Synechococcus sp.
AGAAGCACCCCGGCCGCATTGAAAACATGTTTGCCGCGCTGCAAAATGTGGTGCCCTCGCATTTGATGGACGCCAAGCTGCATGGCTTCAAGGACCTGAAGATCACCGGCATCGAATCCGAGGACGGCGACAAGGCCTTTGACAAAGAAAGCTTCGCCGAACCCGGCTTGCCGGGCATTCAGGTGATCTCGATGTGACCCTCAACCAGGAGGCGGCAATGCACAACACAACGCGTCGTTTGGCCATGTTCTGTGTCGGTTTGGCCCTGAGCCTGCTGACCGGCTGCGCCGCGGCCGCGCCGGCGGCCTCCGGCGGCACGTCCGAGGCGACCTCGCTGAAGGGGGAATCCGTCTCGACGAAGATCACCCCGAAGCGCACGAACTCGGCGTTCTCCAGGCCTGGAATCATCCGCAGCACTCGCTTCTGTTCCCCCCACTTGAGGTTGGTCTGGAAGCCCACCAAATTCCACAGCCGGCCGTCCTTGTCCTCCTGGCGCAGTTGCACCACGGCATAGGCGCGGTTGGCCCGGCGCACGTCGCGGTCGCTCACGTCCCCCCAGCGGGGATCCCACAGACCGATGGGCTTGAGCGGGCCGTAGCGCATGGTGTCTTCACCGCGGCGGGCGAGTTCTTCGATCGGCAGGCAGCCTTCGAAGAAGGTGGCGTTCTCCTTCTCGAAATCCTTCAGTTCGGCCTGCTCGGCGGCGAGCAGCGCCTCGCGGAAGGCGAGGAACTGCTCCTTGTCCATGGGGCAGTTGATGTAGTCGGCGTCGCCCTTGTCGTAACGGCTGGCCCGGAAAGCCACGGAGAGATCGATGCTCTCGCCCTCCACGATCGGGCTGGCGGCATCGAAGAAGTGGCAGTCGTCGCGGCCGGTGAAGGCCCGCAGCTGCTCGGCCAGGGGCTCACTGGTGAGGGGGCCGGTGGCCAGCACTGCAATCTCCCCCGGTTCCGGCAGGGTGGTGTGCTCACGCCGCTCCACGCTCACCAGCGGGTGCTGCTCCAGGGCGGCGGTGAGGGCGGCGCTGTAGCGGCCGCGGTCCACCGCCAGGGCACCCCCGGCGGGCACGGCGTGGCCATCGGCGGTGCGGATCACCAGGGACCCCAGGCGCCGCAGTTCCTCCTGCAGCAGCCCGGCGGCCCGATCGCTGCTCAGGGCGCCGAAGCTGTTGCTACACACCAACTCCGCGAATTCGCTGCTGTGGTGGGCGGGCGAGCGGCGCACCGGCCGCATTTCCACCAGCCGCACCGGGATGCCGGCCCGGGCGATCTGCCAGGCGGCTTCGGTGCCGGCCAGGCCGGCTCCAATCACCAGCACTGGATTGGAGGTGCCCATAAAAAAACCGGCTTTGCCTGAGGGAATCAGGCTAGGAGCCGGTCTGCTGGGTGCTGGAAGGTTCGGTCTGGGCGGATCAGCCGTTGGCTCGCTTGAGCATCAGCTGGAGCTGGCCCACCGCGGCGCGACCGATGTTGAAGGCGGCCCAGCCGGCGGCCAGAAGGATGGGAGTGACTACGAGCAGGAGCCGTGCGTCCATGGCTGGGAAAAAACTGCGTGGCCGGATCCTACGGATTCCCCAGGGGCAACGCGACGCCCAGGGGCAGGGTTGATCGAAATCGCAGCAATTCAGTCGGGGA
>CALJTZ010000440.1 GCA_937975655.1 uncultured Synechococcus sp.
GGCCGGCTCGGGCAAAACACGGGTGATTACCCACAAAATTGCGCGCCTGATTGAGACAGGTACCGCACCCCAGCGCATTGCCCAGATTCTCTCCGGAGAGATGGGCTATGGCGATATCGCCCAGCGGGTGATCAAGCGGCTGTTGTTTCAGCGCAGTTAGAGGCTCTTCGTGCAGTCCTTGAGCTGCCGCAGGCGCTGGTCGATGGAGCCCAGCAGCTCAATGGCGAACATCGGCGATTCCTGCACGGCAAATAGAAACTTCTCGCGGTTCATCACCAGCACCTTGCAGGGGCTTACCGCCTTGGCGTTGCCGTAGCGGCGGTGTTCAGAGGTCACCAGGGCACCGGCGCCGAACACGTCGCCGGCCTGGATCTGCTCGTGGGCGGCCTCGCCGTTCCAGCTCAGCTCCACGGTGCCCTCAAGTACGCCGAACATGCAGGCGCCGGTTTCACCGGATCGGAAGATCAGGTCTCCCGCCGCGAAGTTCAGCACTTCCCCCTGGCTGGCAAGGGCGCGCATGGTGTCGAGGGCGTTCAACGGGACCACAGGCAGGGGAGGCCCCAGTGTGGAGCAGCAGGGTTAAGAGAGGGTCAACAACCACTCAGTGCCAGGGCCGCCCCCAGGCCACCGCGCACGTCCGCCGGCAACAGCCGCCCGTCGTGATCGGTGTCGAGGGCATCGAACACCGCATCGCTGCCGAGCCACTCCTCCCTGGTGATGCAGCCATCGCCATCGAGGTCGTTGAGCAGGAAGATCTCCTGGGCTGCATGCTGGAAGGCATTGGCGCCCTCCAGCTCGCCCAGGCGGTGAGCCAGCTGGGCCTCCAGGGTTTCGATCGCCTTACTGAAGCCGCGGATGCCCTCATCGAGCTTTTCCGTGGCCATCGGATCGCTGGCCATCATGGCAGCGAACCCTGCCTGATCGAGGTGGATCTGCTCCTCCGTGGGGGCTGGGTCGAAAGCATTCAGTTTGCGCTGCAGATCCCCCTGGGTCTGGCGCAGTTGGTCCAGCAGGGCGGGGGAGATGGTGAGCAGATCGCAGCCGGCCAGCTCAATGATTTCCTCGATGTTGCGGAAGCTCGCTCCCATCACCTCGGTCTTGTAGCCGTAGGTCTTGAAGTAGTTGAAGATCTGGGTTACCGACACCACGCCAGGATCTTCAGGGCCGGGATAGCTGTCGCGACCGGTGCTCTTCTTGTACCAGTCGAGGATGCGCCCCACGAAGGGGGAGATCAGGGTGACACCGGCTTCGGCGGCGGCCACGGCCTGGGCAAAGCTGAACAGCAGGGTGAGGTTGCAGTGGATGCCCTCCTTCTCCAGCACTTCGGCGGCGCGCATCCCCTCCCAGGTGGCGGCGATCTTGATCAACACGCGCTCGCGGTTGATGCCGGGGAAGACGACGACGGCGGATTTCATGTCAGGCCAGTTCGATGTCGTAGTTTTCGATGACGGTGTTGGCGATGAGCTTCTCGCACATGGCCTTCACCTGCTCCCTGGCCTTGGCGTGGTCGGTCTCGGCCAGTTCGATTTCGAAATACTTGCCCTGGCGGACGTCGCCCACGCCATCGAAACCAAGATGGCCCAGTGCGCCACCGATGGCCTTGCCTTGCGGGTCCAGCACGCCGTTCTTCAGCGTGACCTTGATCTTCGCCTTCATCAATTCAGGTCCGTCTTCACGAGCTTGGGCTTGGAACGTTCGGGCTTTTCGGCCTCGGTGATGATGCCGAGACGGCGCGCCACTTCCTGGTAGGCTTCCTCGACCTTGCCGAGGTCGCGGCGGAACCGGTCCTTGTCCATCTTCTCGTTGGTCCTGAGATCCCACAGCCGGCACGAATCCGGGCTGATCTCGTCGGCCAGGATTACGCGGGAGAAATCGCCCTCATAGACGCGGCCGAACTCGATCTTGAAGTCGACGAGCTTGATGCCGATCCCCAGGAACAGGCCCGCCATGAAGTCGTTGATGCGGATCGCCATGTGCATCATGTCGTCGATCTCCTGGGGGGAGGCCCAGTTGAACGCGGTGATGTGCTCCTCGGAGACCATCGGGTCGCCGAGCTGGTCGTTCTTGTAATAGAATTCGATGATGGAGCGGGGCAGCTGGTGGCCTTCCTCAAGGCCTAAGCGCTTGGCCAGCGAGCCGGCGGCGACATTGCGCACCACAACCTCCAGTGGCACAATCTCGACCTCGCGCACCAGCTGCTCGCGCATGTTGAGCCGCTTGATGAAGTGCGTCGGGATGCCGATATTGCCGAGTAGAGTGAACACATGCTCCGAAATGCGGTTGTTGATCACGCCCTTGCCGTTGATCGTACCTTTTTTCTCGGCGTTGAACGCAGTCGCATCATCCTTGAAATATTGGATCAGCGTGCCGGGTTCAGGGCCTTCATAAAGAATCTTGGCCTTGCCTTCGTATATTTTGCGGCGGCGGGTCATATGCGGTCCCTGACTTTGCTTAAAATGACGTGCCCCGGCGGGACCGGTCGTAAAGTGACCAGAAGACGCCGGGGCATTTTGTTCGCTATAATCCATTGCATGCGGCGGCGCAATTCGAGATAGGCCCCTTGAAGGACAGGAAAGGACAGATTTTTGCCCATCGATTTGGA
>CALJTZ010000441.1 GCA_937975655.1 uncultured Synechococcus sp.
GACATGACTCCCCGCGAAGCGTGGCTCGCCCTCTACGAACTCCAGGGCCGTGTTGCGAAGATCGCCCTCGTCAACCATCGCAACGAGCAGATCCTGCTCGACTTTATCAAGGTGAACTAATGGACCAAGCTACCGTTGACAAAGTGCTCGCCATCCTGCGCGCGCCTCCCGCTGACGTGCCGGACACTCCCGCCGAACGCCTCGCAGAGACCGCTGCCGACGTGGCGCGAGTCGGCGGGCAAGGCATCGTCGGCGCCGTCAAGGCCGTCGCCCAAAAGCCGCAGGTCGTAGCGCAGTGGCTCACCTTCGGGCTCGCCGTCGCGGGCTTCGCCAACGCTGACCGACTGGGCGCCGAGGCCGCCGCGCTGCTGTTCCCCGATTTGGTGGTGCTGAGCTGGTGTGGCGGCAGCCAGGCCCTGCAGGCGGTGGACTGGGCGCCCCTGGCCCAGAGGGCGGTGACGCTCTGGCCCGATGCCGATGGGCCTGGCCGAGAAGCGATGGCCACCCTCTCGGCTCTGCTGCTGGAGCTGGCCTGCACCGTGGCGGTGGTGCTGCCGCCGGGCTGCACCGACAGCGATTGGGACCTGGCCGATGCGCCCGGTGCCGACGGCTGGGATCTGGCGGATGCCGATTGGGCGCCAGCCGACGCGCAGGAGTATCTCCAGCGCCATCGCCGCCCGGTGCGCAGGCCCGCTCCGGCTGCTGCCGCCTTCACGCCGGTGCTGGCTCCTGAGCCCAGGGCCCCTGCCAGCGGAGAGGCCCGGCAGTCCGCTGCTGCTGGGGAGCCCTTTGCCTGCCTGGGCTACGACAGCGATGGCTACTACTACCAACCCCACTCCACCGGCCAGGTGGTGCGGCTGGCGTCGTCGTCCCACGGCGGCATGAACCTCTGCCGCTTGGCACTGCTCGCCTACTGGGAGACCCTGTACCCCTCCCGCAGTGGCGTCAACTGGACGGCGGCGGCATCGGACCTGTTTGCCCGGCAGGCCGCCGTGGGGATCTTTGATCCGGATTGCCTGCGGGGCCGCGGCGCCTGGACTGATGAGGGGCGCTCCGTGCTCCACCTGGGTGATCGGCTGGTGGTGGATGGACGCAGCCAGCCGATCACCGAGCCCTTCCGCTCCCGCTTTCACTACCAGCGCGGGCCGGCGATTCCGCTGCCGGATGAGGCCTCACCGCTGAGCGACCAGGAGGCGTTCCTGGTGCTGGCCATGGCCGAGCGCTTCCACTGGGAGATCCCCGCTTCTGCCCTGTTGCTGGCTGGCTGGGTGGCCCTGGCGCCCATCTCCGGTGCCCTGCGCTGGCGGCCCCATCTGTGGCTGACGGCCGCGGCTGGATCCGGCAAGTCAACCCTGCTGGAGCGCTTTGTGGGGGTGCTGCTCGGGGATTTCTCGCTGCCCGTGGTGGGTAACACCACCGAGGCCTTCATCCGCCAGGCCCTGCGCTCCGATGCGTTGCCCGTGGTGATCGACGAGGCCGAGAGCAACGAGAAATCGGATCAGCAGCGGGTGCAGCAGATCCTGGCGCTGGCCCGCTACGCCTCCAGCGAGACCCGAGCCTCCATCGGCAAGGGGGCCTCCACGGGGGAGGTGCAGCGCTTCCGGGTGCGCTCGATGTTTCTGCTCAGCAGCATCTCCACGGCCCTGCGCCAGGGGGCGGACCGGCGCCGTTTCTCCCAGCTGACGCTGCGCAATCCCGCCGAGCTGCCGGCCCGGGAGCGCCAGCGGCACTGGGAGGAGTTGGACCGGGATCTCGATGCCCTGATCACTGCCCCCTATGCCGCCCGCCTGTTGGCCCGCACGGTGGAGCTGATTCCCAGCATCCGCCAGTCGGTGCGGGTGTTTTCGCGGGTGGCGGCCGCCCATTTCGACTCCCAGGCCCTCGGGGATCAATACGGAACCCTGCTGGCTGGCGCCTGGGCGCTGCAGTCGACGCGGGTGCCCACCGCGGCGGAGGCCCAGGCCCTGATTGATGGCAGCGACTGGAGCAGCTTTCAGCAGAGCATCGGCCTGCCGGATGAGCGGCGCTGCCTCAATCGCATCCTTCAGTACGAGCTGCGGGTGGAAACCGAGGACCGCAGCCACAACCGCACCGTGGGGGAGCTGGTGGAGACGATCACGATGCCGGGCGGGCTGGATCCGGTGAGCGCGCGCCATGCCGAGGAGATCCTGTCGCGCCACGGCATGCGCATTCAGGATGGACATCTGCTGGTGAGCAACACCGCCGAGGCCATTGCCCGCATCCTGGAGGACACCCCTTGGGGCTCCAGCTGGAGCACGATCCTGGCGCGGCTGCCGGGAGCCCAGCCCACGGCCAATTCCGTGCGCTTCAAGGGAGCGGGAGCCAAGGCCCGGGCCTGCGCGATTCCGCTGGCGAGCCTCTGAGTCGCCTGCGTCACCACCTGCAGACGAGCTGAGGCGGAACGGTGCGTGGCCTCTGTTCCGGCTGTCAGGCATTCAGATCCGTTGTTCCGCAAGGACTGGAACGGCTGGAACCGGTGGAACGCCTCCGGCGGGGGAGTATTTCAAAAGGCGCAAATCCTTCAGCCTTTCTTAACCTTAATGGGGCAAGCTAAAGGGGCGGTACAGGGAGGAGTCCCAAT
>CALJTZ010000442.1 GCA_937975655.1 uncultured Synechococcus sp.
GGCCATCACCGTGATCAAGGGCAACTGATGCCGCTGGCCAATGGCGAAGTCGTTGGGGTCGTGGGCCGGGGTCACCTTGACGCAGCCCGTGCCGAACTCCGCATCCACGTGGTCGTCGGCCACGATCGGGATCTCGCGGCCCACCAGCGGCAAGGTGAGGGTCTGGCCCACCAGAGCGGCGTAGCGCGGGTCCTTGGGGTTCACCGCCACGGCGGTGTCGCCGAGCAGGGTTTCCGGGCGGGTGGTGGCCACTTCGAGGAAGCCGGCGCCGCTGCTGAGCGGATAGCGGAAGTGCCAGAGGTGGCCGTCCACCTCCTTCATCTCCACCTCCAGATCGCTCACCGCCGAGCCCGAGGCGGGGCACCAATTCACCAGGTATTCGCCCCGGTAGATCAGGCCCTGCTCGTGCAAGCGGTTGAAGGCCTCGATCACCGCGGCGCTGCAGCCGGCATCGAGGGTGAAGCGCTCCCGCTGCCAGTCCACCGAGTAACCCAGGCGCCGCAGCTGGCCCACGATCGTGCCGCCGCTCTGGGCCTTCCACTGCCAGGCTTTCTCCAGGAAGGCCTCGCGGCCCAGATCTTCCTTGCGCTTGCCTTCCGCCTTGAGCTGTTTCTCGAGGATCGTCTGCACAGCGATCGAGGCGTGATCCGTGCCGGGCAGGCACAGCACGTTTTTGCCCTGCAGCCGCTGAAAGCGCACGATCGTGTCGATCAGGGCCGTGTTGAAGGCGTGGCCCATGTGCAGGCTGCCGGTCACGTTCGGCGGCGGGATCACCACCGAGAACGGCTCGCCGGGAGCCTTGGGGTCGGGATGAAAGGCACCGCTGCTCTCCCAGGCCTGCTGCCAGCGGCTCTCGGTGCCGGCCGGGTCGTAGGTCTTGGGCAGGCCTGCGGCCGGATCAGTGGTGGGCAGGGAAGCCTCGGTCACGGGCAGGGCGGGGGCAGTGGCCCCATGCTCTCAAACGCCTGCCGCCAGGCGCTGGAGATAGGCCTCCCGGGTACCGGCGTTGATCCAGCCGGTGGCAATCGTCTTGCTGTGCTCGTGGGTCACACGACCGCGGTGGATGTGGGACAGCCCCGCGGGGAACAGCAGGAGCTTGCCCCGCTCGGCCGGCTCGTGGTGCTCCTGCCAATGAAACTCAGTGCCGCCCTCCGGCACGTCCTGGGCATAGAGGATCCAGGCCAGCACCCGGGCCTGGGGTTCCGTGGCCTCATCGCTGATCGTCCAATCGCAGTGCCAGCTCTTAAAGCCCTCGCCCGGGGCATAGCGCTGCAGGTTGAAGATCGGATTCACGAAGAGCTGCTGCTCCGGGCAGCACTGGCGGAACAGGGGCCGCTCCTGCAGGTAGCGCTCCAGCGCCGCACTCACCCCCCGCACGATCACCTCCGCCAGGGCAAAGGCCTCCGGATCCGAACGGTCAATGGCCACCAGGCTGATGTCCGTGGACACCTTGGCGGGCTCGGCATCCGGACCCGCTCCAGGGCCAAAGGCCACCCCCGGGGTGTGCAGATCAGGCCGCCGCTCAAAAAAGGCCATCACCCCATCGGCCAGGGCCTCAAAGCCGGCATTGCGGTAGGCGGCGATCAGGCGCATGGCTCACTCCAGGGGATGGCAACAACCGACTCCAGGCTCTGCCAGCGGGAGCGATCCGCCACCACGCGGCCCTGGAGGCCCACGTGCTCGAGGGCCTGGGCCACGCCGTCGAGCTCCAGGGGACCCGACGGTCCCACGGGCATCACCAGCACCTGCTGCTCGGCCGGATCCGCCAGCACCTGCAGATCCAGCTCCTCCAGCACCCGCTCGAAGAAGATCCGGCGCATGCGCCCCGTGAGCACCGGCCCCAGGGCCGCCGCAAAGGCCTCCAGGCCTTCACGGTCGCCACTGCAGCCGCAATTCAGCGCCAACCAGATCAGCAGCTTGGCCCAGCTCTCGCTCGTCCACAGCGGTGGAAAGCTCTCGCGGTGCTGGC
>CALJTZ010000443.1 GCA_937975655.1 uncultured Synechococcus sp.
AAGTAGGACAGCGGCCGAAGCCGTCGCCTGGCACAACGTAACGGAACATTGCGCGCTTGTAAAGGGGTGTTGAGGGAGGGATCGCCGCGGGGCCGTCGGCCCTTCGGCCGGCGCATCAGCTGGAGCCCCAGCGTCACGCTTGTGCCCACCCACGGTTGCTTCAACGCCTGCGGTTACTGCAGTTTTCGGGTTCCCCTGGCGCAGGCCACCACCCTCAGCGAGGCCTCGGCCTTGGAGCAGCTGGCGGCCCGCCCCCTGGCCGGTGAGGTGTTGCTGCTCAGTGGTGAGGTGGCCCCAGGTTCGCCCCAGCGGGCCGGCTGGTTTGCCCGGCTGATGCGCCTGAGTCGTCTAGCCCTGGCCCAGGGGCGCCTGCCGCACACCAATGCCGGCCCCCTGTCGCTGGCGGAGATGGCGGCCCTGGCCCGGCTCAATCCCTCCATGGGCCTGATGCTGGAGGGCCTCGGGCCGGCCTATGAACCCCTGCATCGCCACTCCCCCAGCAAGCGCCTGGAGGTGCGCTTGCAGCAGTTGCAGCAGGCAGGGCGGCTGGGCCTTCCCTTCACCACGGGCCTGCTACTGGGGGTGGGCGAGAGCCGGGCGGAGCGTCTGCAGGCTCTGGAGCTGCTGGCGGAGCTGCAGCAGCGCTGGGGGCATCTGCAGGAAGTGATCCTGCAGCCCTGGCGTCCCGATGCTGAGCAGGCGCGGCCCCTCAGCACCGCCGAGCAGCACGATTTCCTAGCGCTGATCGAGATGGCTCGTGCCCTGCTGCCGGCAGAGGTGCATTTGCAGATGCCCCCCAACCTCTGGCCCCTGGAGGCCCTGCCTGCGGCCCTCGAGGCCGGCATCGACGACCTGGGCGGCATCGACGTGGGCGATGTGATCAATCCCGCCTACCCGCAGCCCAGACCCGAGCAGTTGGCTGAGCTGCTGGCGCGCCACGGCTGGGAGCTGCGCCAGCGCCCCTGTGTGCATGAGGCGTGGTGGGGTTGGCTGCCCACCCCGCTGCAGCGCCGCGTGCAAGAGCTTGCTCGTGCCATGGGCACTCCGGCCCCGGAGATCAGTTGTTAGCGTCCCAGCACGCTTTTTTTGCCCCGCCGTGAGCCAACCCTGCCCGGGTGATCAGCGGGTGCTGCTGGTTCGCCTGCCCTGCAATCCCATCTTTCCGATCGGCCCGGTGTACCTGGCCGATCACATCCACAAGCAGTTCCCCCAGGTGTCCCAGCGGATCCTGGATCTGGCGGCCCTTCCCCTGCTGGATGTGGAGCGGGTGCTCCTCGCCACGATCGAGCAGTTCCGCCCCACCCTGCTGGTGTTCTCCTGGCGGGATATCCAGATCTATGCGCCGGTGGATGGGCGCGGGGGCAATCCCCTGCAGAACTCCTTTGAGGTGTTCTATGCGCGCAATCCGCTCAAGCGCCTGCGTGGTGCCCTGGGCGGTCTGCGCTTGATGGCCTCCTTCTATGGGGAGCTGTGGCGCAACCTGCGCCTGGTGCGGCGGGGTTTGCGCCGGGCCCGTCGCTTCGAACCGCAGGCCATCGCCGCCCTCGGCGGCGGCGCCGTGAGTGTGTTCTATGAGCAGTTGGGACGCAAGTTGCCCCAGGGCACCGTGGTGTCGGTGGGAGAAGGCGAGCCGCTGCTGGAGAAGCTGATTCGGGGCGAGTCCCTCGAGGGGGAGCGCTGCTTTCTGGCGGGGGAGGAGCCCAGGCCTGGCTTGATCCACGAGCAGCCGGCTGGCATGGAGAAAACCGCCTGCAACTACAGCTACATCGCCCAGATCTGGCCCCAGCTCGACTGGTATCTCGACGGCGGGGACTTCTACGTGGGCGTGCAGACCAAGCGCGGTTGCCCCCACAACTGCTGCTACTGCGTCTACACCGTGGTGGAGGGCAAGGCGGTGCGCGTGAACCCCGTGCAGGAGGTGATCGCCGAGATGCGCCAGCTCTATGCGAAGGGCGTGCGGGGCTTCTGGTTCACCGATGCCCAGTTCATCCCCGCGCGCCGCTACATCGACGACGCCAAGGAGCTGTTGCGGGCCGTTCAGGCGGAGGGTTGGAGCGATATCCGCTGGGCCGCCTACATCCGCGCCGACAATCTCGACGCCGAGCTGGCCGAGCTAATGGTGGCCACCGGCATGGACTACTTCGAGATCGGCATCACCTCCGGCTCCCAGGAGCTCGTGCGCAAGATGCGCATGGGCTACAACCTGCGCACCGTGCTGGAGAACTGTCGCCTGCTCGCCAGGGCTGGCTTCCGCGAGCACGTGTCGGTGAATTACTCGTTCAACGTGATTGACGAGCGGCCCGAGACGATCCGCCAGACCGTGGCCTACCACCGTGAGCTGGAGCGCATTTTCGGTGCAGACAAGGTGGAGCCAGCGATCTTCTTCATCGGCCTGCAGCCCCACACCCACCTGGAGCAGTACGGCTTCGATCAGGGCCTGATCAAGCCCGGCTACAACCCGATGAGCATGCTGCCCTGGACGGCTCGGCAGCTGCTCTGGAACCCCGAGCCGATGGGGCGCACCTTCGGTCGCATCTGTCTGGAGGCTTTCGAGCGCAACCCGTCTGATTTCGGCCGCACGGTGATGGATCTGCTGGAGCGCGACTACGGCCTTGCTCCGCTGGAGGAGGCGTTGCACGCGCCGCTTGAGGGCCGCAAGGCCCTGGCCACGGCGACCCGTTAGACGCCGCTAGGCACTCCACCAGCGTCGCCGCGCCCACAACAGCAGGCCCAGCCCCAGCCAGCCCAACACGCCGCCGATGGGGTTGGCGGGTCCGCTCAGCCAACTGGGGGTGGTCGGTTGCATGGCGATCAGCCCCTGGTTAAGCACAAACCAGCCGCCCACCAGGCCGCCGTGCAGTCCAATGGCACCCCACAGCAGGCCCCTGTCGGCACGGCGTTGCAGGCCAAGGGCCAGGCCCAGCAGCATCAGGCCCCCCAGCAGACCGAGCAGGGGCAGCAGCGGCAGATTGAAGCGGGTGTGCACCAGGCTGAACAGGGCGGCCTGGAGCAGCAGGGCCCGCTGGCGCCCCACGTGCAGCTCGAGTTCCCCGAGTAGCCAGCCGCGGAACAGCAGCTCCTCGGCAAAGCCCACCCCCAGGGCCAGGGCCAGGCCGTTGAGAACCACGGCGGCAGAGGTTTGCAGCGGCCAGGTGAGTGCTCCGGCCAGTTGCAGGCCCATCACCACCAGGGCCAGGAGGGCTGCCGCTTTGAGCAGGCCGCGCAGCAGGGCCTTGAGCACGGCTGGCCTGGGGGCCACCACCCCAAGGCGGCGCCAGGGGTGCGGCTCGCCCCACTGCCGCCGCAGCCGCTGCGGCAGGCTGAGCACCAGGGCGACCACGGCCGGAATCGCCGCCAGGCTCGCCCGCTGCCCTTCCCCAATGCCGAGGAGCCCCGCCAGCCCTTGGCAGCCCAGGAACAGTGCCACCAGGGCGGCGGGATAGAGCAGGGTGCCCCACCAGGGGAGACGCGGCCTGCTCGGCGTGCCGGCGGCCGCCATCAGCTTTCCGGTTCGATCGTGCTGGTGAGCCCCTTGGCCTTGAGGGTTTCGCAGTAGAACTCCGCCGGCTCGATATCGCACACGATCACCAGGCCCACGCCGGTGCTGTGGGCCTCGAGCATCACGGCGATGGCGTCCTGCTCGCTGAGGGATGGCACCACCTGCCGCAGGGTGGTCACCACGTATTCCATGGTGTTCACCGGGTCGTTGTGCAGCAGCACCTTGTAGCGGGGCGAGGTCTTGCGAACCCGCTCCGGGGCCTTCTCCATCACCGCCGCGCCACCGCTGTCGCGGCCTGGTGCCTGGCTTGCTCTGGTCATCGCGGCCAGTTCAGACATCACGGGAAGCGAACTCTAGGCAGGGCCTCACGCGGCAGCTGCTGCCGGCGCGAGGGCCCGTTGGATGCGCCGCATGGCCTCGTCCACGTTGGCGCGGCTGTTGAAGGCCGAGAGGCGGAAGTAGCCCTCGCCGGCGGCCCCGAAGCCGCTGCCGGGAGTACCCACCACGTTGGCCTGCCCCAGCAGCAGGTCGAAGAAGCCCCAGGAATCAATGCCCTCCGGGGTTTTGATCCACACGTAGGGGGCCTGTTCCCCGCCGTATACCTGCAGGCCGGCAGCGCTGAGCTCGCGGCGGATGATGGCGGCGTTCTCCATGTAGAAGCTGATCAGCGCCTTCACCTGGGCCTGGCCTTCCGGTGAGTACACCGCTTCAGCGCCACGCTGGACGATGTAACTCACGCCGTTGAACTTCGTGCACTGGCGGCGGTTCCACAGGCTCCACAGCTCCACCCGTTCGCCATTGGCGGCCGTGCCCATCAGCCCCCTGGGCACCACGGTGAGGGCGCAGCGGGTGCCGGTGAAGCCGGCGTTCTTGGAGAAGGAGCGGAACTCGATGGCGCACTCGCGGGCGCCTTCGATCTCGTAGATGGAGTGGGGCAGATCGGGGTTCTGGATGAAGGCCTCGTAGGCCGCGTCAAACAGGATCAGGGCATCGTTGGCACGGGCGTAGTCCACCCAGTCCTTCAGTTGCTCCCGGGTGGCCACCGCGCCAGTGGGGTTGTTGGGGAAGCAGAGGTAGATCAGATCCACCTTGCCGCTGGGGATCTCGGCGGTGAAGCCGTTGGCGGCCGTGATCGGCAGGTAAGTGAGGCCGCCGTACTGGCCGGCGTCATCGGCGTCGCCGGTGCGACCCGCCATCACGTTGCTGTCCACATACACCGGGTACACCGGGTCGGTCACGGCGATGCGGTTGTCCGGGCCAAGGATGTCGAGGATGTTGCTGCTGTCGCACTTGGAGCCATCCGACACGAAGATCTCCTCGGCGCTCACCTGGCAGCCGCGGGATTGGAAGTCGTGGCTGGCGATGGCCTCGCGCAGCCACAGGTAGCCCTGCTCGGGCCCGTAGCCGTGGAAGCCCTCACGGGTGCCCATCTCGTCGATGGCGGCCTTCATGGCGGTGCGGCAGGCCTCGGGCAGCGGCTCGGTCACGTCGCCGATGCCCAGGCGAATGATCGGGGCCTCCGGGTTGGCCTCGCTGAAGGCCTTAACGCGTCGGGCGATCTCCGGGAAGAGGTAGCCCGCCTTGAGCTTGAGGTAGTTGCCGTTGACCTGAGCCATGGGATCGGGCGCCGTGCGCTGTTGCTGATGGCGGGATTGTCCTATGGCGAGGCGCCCCGCTGCATACGATCGAGCCAACGCCCGCCCGCGTGCCGCCGTGACCGTTGCCTCGCCTGTTGACGCTCCGGTGGACTTCACGGCTCTGGTGGACCGCAGCATTGCCAAGCCCGGCCGCTATCTGGGCAATGAGCTGGGGGTGGAGCCGCGCGACTGGCAGGGTGCCCGGGTGCGCTGGGCGCTCACCTACCCCGAGATCTACGAGGTGGGTTCGAGCAACACCGGCCACATCATTCTCTATTCGATCCTTAACGCCGTGCCCGGCCAGCTGTGCGACCGCAGCTATCTGCCAGGGCCCGATCTGGCTGAGCGGCTGCGGCTCCGGGGAGAGCCCCTGTTTGCGGTGGAGAGCCGCAGGCCCCTGCCGGCGTTCGACATCCTCGGCTTCTCCCTCAGCTACGAGCTCGGGGCCACCAACATCCTCGCGATGCTGGAGCTGGCCCAGATCCCCATCCGCGCAGTGGATCGGGGGGATCTGCCCCTGGCTGATCCGGCAGCACCGCCCTTGATCTTCGCCGGTGGCCCCACCGCCACCAGCAACCCGGAGCCCTTCGCGGCCTTCTTCGATTTCGTGGTGCTCGGCGATGGCGAGGAGGTGCTGCCCGAGATCGGCCTGGTGGTGGCCGAGGCCAAGGCGGCGGGTCTGAGCCGCCGCGAGCTGCTGATCGACCTAGCCCAGGTGCCCGGGGTTTACGTGCCCAGCCTCTATGAACCGGGGGCTGACGGCGTGACCCAGGTGCCCCAAGGGCCCGGCATCCCGGCGCGGGTGCTGCGGCGCACCGCCACGCCCATGCCCCACTACGCCATGGGCCTGGTGCCCCACATCGAGACGGTGCACGACCGGCTCACCGTGGAGATTCGCCGCGGCTGCACCCGTGGCTGCCGCTTCTGCCAGCCGGGGATGCTCACCCGCCCCGCCCGGGATGTGGAGCCGGAGGCGGTGATCGAGGCGATCGAAACCGGCATGGAGCGCACCGGCTACTCCGATTTCTCCCTGCTCTCGCTGAGCTGCTCCGACTACCTGGCCCTGCCGGCGGTGGGGGTGGAGCTGCGCAACCGCCTGGCCGACAAGAACGTGACCCTCACCCTGCCGAGCCAGCGGGTGGATCGCTTCGACGAGAACATCGCCCACATCCTGGGGGGCACCCGCAAGGCGGGCCTCACCTTCGCGCCGGAGGCCGGCACCCAGCGCCTGCGCGACATCGTGAACAAGGGCCTCACCGATGCCGAGCTGCTGCGGGGCATCCGCACGGCGATGCAGAGCGGCTACCGCAAGATCAAGCTCTATTTCATGATCGGCCTGCCCGGGGAAACCGATGCCGATGTGCTGGGCATCGCCGACACCTGCCGCAACCTGCAGCGCAACTGCACCGACCTGGGCCGGCTGGAGCTGAACCTCACCATCAGCAACTTCACGCCCAAGCCCCACACGCCCTTCCAGTGGCACAGCGTGAGCACGGCGGAATTCCAGCGGCGCCAGCAGCTACTGCGCGAGGCCCTGCGGCCCCTGCGCGGCCTCAAGACCAACTACACCGATGTGCGCCTCTCGGCCATGGAGGACTTCGTGGGCCGCGGCGACCGGCGCCTG
>CALJTZ010000444.1 GCA_937975655.1 uncultured Synechococcus sp.
GTCCACCCTTAAGCCCCTATGCCCTACTCCCAATGACCTACACTCCCAAGATTTCCCGCAGCTTGGCGCGGCGGTAACGGAAGATGCCTTCGACCTTGGACTTCACGAAGGGATAGGCGACTTCGCCGAGCGGCCAGAGCGGAAGCTTGTAGAGGACTTCATCGTCCATGCGCGTCTTGCCGCCTTCATCCGCGAACGTGTGCGTGTGATGCCAGACGGCATAGGGGCCCTTGAGCTGCTCGTCCACGAAGGCGTAGGGCGGATCCCAGGCCGCGATGCGGGTACGCCAACCGAAGGAGACACCGTTGAGCTTGAGCCGGTAGTCGATCAAGGTGCCCTGCCCCATCACGATGGGCATCGGGGTCGTGATCCGGAACTGCAGCTCGGGCGGCGTGATCGCGCTGTTCTCCCGACCGGTGCGCCAGGCCGAGGCCGAGCTGGCGCTCGACCGCGGCAGCGACGGCCTGTCGCAGTGGCGCGCCCGGGTGGCCACGCCGCTGGGCCAGGGCGCCATGGGCCGTGATCATGCTGCGCGGCAAGGCAAAGCTGAAGGGCCGCCAGGCCAGCTGCAGGGGGCCCTGGGCCATCACCGGCCGGCCAACAGCAGGGGGGCCATGGCCAGCCCAAGGGCCAAACCCAGGCCATTGAGGGCCTGAAATCGGAGGGCCAGAAACTTGCTGCCCACGATCCGATCCGGCTCCCGGTGGTGCTGGCGCAACAGTCGGATCAGGGCCTGGGCGGGGGGCAACCCGGCCACCCCCAGCAAGGCCGTGAGGGGCCACTGGCCCACCAGCACCGGGGCCCACTGCAGGGCCAGGCTGCCGGCCACGAACCAGGGCACGAGCGCCGCGGCCCGGGCGGTGCCCAGGCGAACCACGGGGGAGCGCTTGCCGTGGGCCGCGTCCTCCTCCACCTGGTGGAAGTGGGAGCAGAACAACACCAGGGTGGTGGCCAGGGCGGGGCCGCTGCCCAAGGCAATGGCCGTGCGCCAGGGCACACCTTCAGCCGCGGCCTCGGCCGCCGGCGCCAGGGCCAGGAGGCCAGCGGCGGTGGCCAAAGGCCCAAAGGCCAGCCAGCAGAGGGGTTCCCCCAGGCCGCGATACCCGAGCCGGAACGGCGGCCCCTGGTAGACGTAGCCGATGCCACAGCAGGCCAGCACCAGGGCCAGCACCAGCGGGCTGCTGCGCAGGGCCACCAGGGCCATCAAGCCCAACCCGAGCAGCAGGGCCCCATTCGCCCAGAGCACCACGCGATCGCGGCGGCCGGTGAGGTTCACCAGCGAGTGGGGCTTGCCGTGGGTATCCACACCCGTTTCGGCATCGAATACATCATTGGCCAGGTTTTCCCAGGCCAGCAGCAGCACCGCCGCCAGCAGGAACACCAGCAGCTGATCCAGCCGCACCGGCAGGCCCCCGCCGGCCCGCCAACCAGCCGCCAGCAGCACGGGCATCACCGCCACCGCATACATCGGCCACTTGATCGCCGCCTTCCACAGGCGGCGGCGCTCCGGGCCACCATCGGCGTGAAGGCTTGCGACGACCTGAGGCTCGGACGTGGGTGCCGGCAACGGGGGGTGGGGGAAGGCCCATACATTTGAGCAGCCGCTTCGGCCCGCCCTCGGTGCAGGCTCCACCCAGCGTCACAACCAGCTTCTCCGATCTGCTGGCTGCCGCGGCCCAGGGGGCCCGCCAGCTGGAGGGGGATGGCGTGTTGAGCCTGGCGTTGCCGCTGGCCGGCCGCGACCCCATGGCACTGCTGCCCCACCTGGGCGGGCTGGAGCGCTTCCGCTTCCTATGGGACAGCGCTCCAGGCCTCTGCCTGGCCGCCAGCGGCCGCACCAACAGCCTCGAGCTCAGTGGTCCGCGCCGCTTTGAGCTGGCCCAGCGCTTCAGCGCCGTGAGCCTCAACCGCCTGGCC
>CALJTZ010000445.1 GCA_937975655.1 uncultured Synechococcus sp.
CAGCCGCCTCCAGGATCTGCTGCTCCGGATCGGCCAAAACCTCAAGGCGGTGCTGGCCCGGCCCCAGCTCCAACGGCACGGCGAAGTGTTCTTCGCCCCCGGCCGCCAGCCAGGGCAGCCGCAGGTAGCGATGGTTGCTGTAGCGGTCGTCCACCACCACGGCCACCCCCACATCGCTCACATCCAGAGCCCCACGGTTGCTGATGCGGAAATGGGCAGCTCCATCGCCGTAGCGCAACTGATCGACCCCCAGGTCGCTGGCGAGGGTATGAATGTGCTGCAGGGGGTAGAGCACAAGGCGCTCCAGCTGCTCAAGGGTGGTGTCGGGGTGCTCGTGGTGCAGGTGACCGCCGTAGCGGAGGTCGGTGCTGCAGCCATGCAGGTGTAGATGGGCGCCGCTCTGGGGCACGGTGACGCGCCCCCGTTCAGGCTCGGTGTCATAGAAACCGCAGCACTCCCACTGCAGGGAGCGACCCAGAAAGCGGATCGGATCGGCCGGATCGCCAGGATCCTCAGCCGCCAGCCGGAAGTGCTGCAGCGATTGATAAAGACTCTGTCCCGCTGTGGCCTCACTGGCCTCGCTACGGGCGATGGCGGTGTTGCGCCGCTGCTGCCCCATGCAGAGCTTGGAGGCCACAGTGATCACCAACCCCTGCCAGCGGCTCAGCAGGCGCAAGCCATAGATCGGCGCCTCGGGCAAGCGTCCCTGTCCCTGCAACAGGGCAATCGCCTCCGCCACCAGCTCCTGCAAGGGCCTGCCCTGGCTGCCGCCCAGGGCTGCCAGATCCACGGGCGTGCGCAGGGCCGTGGCATCAGCGCTGAAGCACACATAGGGAAAGTGGCCGCTGCCGTCGCCGGAGCGGAGGGCCCGGATGCCGCCATCACTGGCCTGGCATTTCCAGATCGTGGTGTCACCACCGGGTTGCTGCAGAAAGGTGAGCTCGCCGTTGTCGATGCTGGTGGTGGTGCCCAGGCCCAGCACATCACCCTGCAGCGGGATGCGCTCGAGGGGTAGGTGCTCGCGCACATCCCCCTGAATCAGATCGCTCACCGTGTTGGCGATCCAGAACTCGACCGCCATTGGCGTTCAGGCCTCGGTGCTGGCGGTGTCAGCCACAGGGACGTCCAGCTCGGTCTCCTCGGGGGCGGGGGGCACCAGCACCACTTCGGAGAGGCGGTCGCCGGAATCCAGCTTCTGCAGCCGAACGCCGGTGGCCGCCCGGGACTGCTGGGGCACTGCATCGGCCTGCATGCGCACAATCACCCCCCGCTCGCTCACCAGCAACAGCTCCTCACCTGCCCCCAGCACCTTGAGACCCACGAGCACGTCACCATCACGCCGGAACTTCATGCAGCGCAGGCCCATGCCGGCCCTCTTCTGCAGCCGGAACTGATCCACCGGCACCCGCTTGCCCAGCCCACTGGCCGAGGCCACCAGCACCCAGGGGCCTTCGCTGGGGGCCACCTCCTCGCTGTCGCCCTCGTCATCCTCACCAGCGGCGGAGCCCTCCACCCGATCGGCGAGTTCCACCGGCAGCACATCCATGCTCACCAGCTGATCGCCGGGGCGCAGGTTCATGGCGCGAACGCCGCGGGCCGTGCGGCCCAGGGGACGAAGCTCCTCATCACTGAGGCGGAAGTGGATGGTCATCCCATTGCGAGAGCCGATCAGCACACTGTCGCCGGGGAGGGCCAGCCGCACCCAGGTGAGGGCATCGCCCTCCTCCAGAGAAATGGCGATCAGACCATTGGAGCGGATGTTGGCGAAGGCTGAAAGCCGCGTGCGCTTCACATAGCCGCCGCTGGTGAGCATCACCAGCACCATGTTGTCCTCGAAGGCGCTCACCGCCAGCAGGGAGGTGATCAACTCCTCCCGCGGAATCGGCAGCAACTGCACAATCGGCGTACCCTTGGCCGCCCGGCTGCACATCGGAACCCGGTAGGCCGGCACGGAGTACACCACACCGCGGTCACTGAACAACAGCAGAGAGTCGTGGTCGTTGCAGCTGATGAACAGCTTCACGGCCTCTTCGCCCTGGCTCTTGGTGCCGGCCTTGCCGCGGGTGCCGCGGCTCGTGGCCTCAAACTCACTCACCGGCATCCGCTTGAGGTAGCCGTTCTCGGTGAGTAGCACCACGGAGCGCTCGTTGGCGATCAGGTCGATGTCCTCGAGGCCGCCCTCGAGGTCGAGAATCTCGGTGCGACGCGGCGAGTCGTAGCGGGTGCGGATCGCCTGTAACTCCTCGGTAATCAAGGCCAGGACGCGCTCCTTGCGGGCCAGGATGTCCTTGTAATCCGTGATCTTGGCGAGCAGGTCTTCGTGCTCCAGGCGGATCTTGTCGGCCTCCAGGGCCGTGAGCCGCCGCAACTGCATCTGCAGGATGGCGTCGGCCTGGATGTCACTGAGGCCGAACTGATCCTGGAGCTCCTGGCGAGCAGTAGCGGTGTCGGCCGCACTACGGATCAAGGCGATGATCGCGTCGAGATTGTCGAGGGCGATCAGCAAGCCGAGCAGGATGTGATCGCGTTCCTCGGCCTTGCGCAGCAGATAACGGGTGCGGCGCTCGATCGTCTCGACGCGGAACTCAAGGAACACCTCGAGCATCTTGCGCAGGGTGAGCAGCACCGGCTCCCCCTTCACGAGCGCCAGCATGTAGGCGCTGAAATTGCTCTGCAGCGGGGTGAGTTTGAACAGGTTGTTGAGCACCACCTGCGGGTAGGCGTCGCGCCGCAGTTCGATCACGATCCGCATGCCATCGCGGTCGGATTCATCGCGGATGTCGGCGATACCCTCGAGCTTCTTGTCGTTCACCAGTTCGGCGATGCGCTCGATCAGCGCCGCCTTGTTGGTCTGGTAAGGCAGCTCGGTGATGATCACCGCGTCGCGATCGGGGCGCCCCTTGGCCTCCACGGTCTCGATCTGGGCCACGCCCCGCATGGTCACCGAGCCGCGGCCGGTGCTGTACATCTCGCGGATGCCGCGGCGGCCGAGGATCTGGCCTCCGGTGGGGAAATCCGGCCCCGAGATGAGCGCCGTCAGTTCCCGGTCTTCGAGGTCTGGGTTGGCGATCAGGGCCAGAAGGCCGTCGATCAGCTCCGTGAGGTTGTGGGGTGGGATGTTGGTGGCCATCCCCACGGCGATGCCCGTGGAGCCATTGAGCAGGAGCTGGGGGATGCGGGCAGGCATCACCGTGGGCTCCTGCTGGGAGCCGTCGAAGTTGTCGATGAAATCGACGGTCTCACTCTCGATGTCCTCGAGCAGGCTGTCGGTGGTGAGGGCCCGCAGCCGCGACTCGGTGTAGCGCATGGCCGCCGGTGGATCGTTGTCCACTGAGCCGAAGTTGCCATGCCCATCGATTAGGGGCATGCGCATGGAGAAGTCCTGCGCCATGCGCACCAGGGCGTCGTACACGGCCGTGTCGCCGTGGGGGTGGTACTTACCCAGCACCTCGCCCACCACACGGGCGCATTTGCGGTAGGGCCGGTCGCTGGTGAGGCCCAGCTCGTACATGGCGTAGAGGATGCGGCGATGCACCGGCTTGAGCCCATCGCGGGCATCGGGCAGGGCCCGGCCCACGATCACGCTCATCGCATACTCCAGGTAGGAGCGCGACATCTCATTGCGCAGGTCCGCCTGGATGATCCGCCCGTCGGAGTCTCCGGGAGTCAGTTCTCCGGGTCCGCTTGGATCCGCCATTCAAGACCGCCTTCGTTAGAACGCATTTTATCGACTGTTCCGCCAATGACCTCGTCACCGCGGACTGAAGTGGACCTGCAGGAGCGCCAGCGGCAGGGAACGCTGCGGGTTTGCACGGTGGCGGCCTTCCAGCAGCAGGTGGCGGCTGCGGGGATCACGGCGGCCTTCGAGGCCACCGATGTGGTGGTGGCGGCCAATGCGGAGTTCCACGACCAAGCCAGCCTGGTGCTGCAGCTGGGGCCCAGCGATCCCCCCATCCGCATCCGCCGTTTTCGCCTGGGCGGAGCCGAGGGCATCGGCGGGCACGGCAGCACGGACCTGGTGCTCCCCCTGGGGAGGGGAGGCGCCCAGGTGCTGGCCTCGCTGCTGGCGGGGGACGACCTCCCCCTCAGCGCCAGCGGAGAACCCACGGCCCTGCAGCCGCGCCAGGAGCTGGAAACCCGGCTCAGCCTCGATCGCATTGGCGCCGGCCGGCTATTGCTCCACCGCGGCATTAGTGAAAACGGCGTAGTGGCGGTGAGCAGTGCCGAAGGCCTCACCCGCACCCCCTGGGGGCCGCTGCTGGGGCCCTTCGCCACGGCCCTCTACAGCTGCGGCGGCAGCGGCAGCATCGGGCTGGCCATGCCGGGCCTCTCGCTGCTGGGCCCTGGTTCACCGGTGCTGGTGGGGGGAGCGATCGGCTGGGTCACCGGCTGCGGCAGCGGCCACAATCCGGCGGTCCGGCGCCTGGCCAGCGGCCATGCTGCCAGCCCCGGCATGAGCTGCAGCCTGGAGGTGGACCTGCACGCCCTGCGGCCGGAGTGGGTGCGCGCCGCTGCCATGGAGGGCCACGGCAGCGGCTTGCTGGTGGCCATCGCCGCGCCGATTCCTCTGATCAACCCGAGCGTTGCCCAGCAGGTGGCCAGCACGGATGCCGATCTGGAGGCCCCAGTACTGGACTTCGCCATCCCACGCCGGATCAAACCGAGCTTTGGCTCCATCAGCTACGCCCAGCTCAAGCAGGGCAGCCTGCCGCTAACCGGGCGCCAGCTGCGCTGTGCTCCGGCCCACAGTCCGCGCCTGGCCGGCTCCATCGCCGCCGAGCTGTGCAACCAGCTGCGATCCGGCCAGTTCCCCCTGCGCCTGCCCGTGCTGCCCCTGAGCCAGCGGCCCGCCCTGGTGCCCCTGGAGGGATGAACGGGGCGGTGTATCGGCGCTCCGCACCGCCCAGAACAGGGAAACGGCCGTAAGCTCCCC
>CALJTZ010000446.1 GCA_937975655.1 uncultured Synechococcus sp.
CGTAGCCCTCGGCCCCCATCAGCAGTTGCAGCAGGTTCACCAGCACCACGCCGGCGCCGAGACTGGTGATCAGGGCCAGCAGCGGCTCGGCGTTGCGGCGCCGCAGCGGCGCGAAGGCCACCCGCTCCACCAGCAATCCCACCAGGCCGGAGCCGGCCGCCGCCATGAGCAGTGCCAACCAGAAGGGCAGCCCGCCCGGCAACCCCCAGCCCGGCAGGGCACCGTTGACGCCGATCTTGCCGCCCATCAACAGAAACGTGAGGTACCCCCCCACGGAAAAGAGCGCGCCCTGGGCGAAGTTGATCACCCCGAGCACGGAGAACACCAGCGTGTAGCCCAGGGCCACCAGGGCATACACGCCGCCGCTGGCGGCGCCGTTGAGCAGCAGTTGCAGCAGGGTTTCGATCACGGCTGGCTCTCCTGGAGGTGGAGCTCGCGCACCAGGGCGAAGCGCCCATCGCGGCCGCCGGGCGCCATCCGCACCTCGGCCACGTAAAAGCGATCCTGCAGAACCTCACCCTCGGGGCTGAACCCGATCGGACCGAGGGGGGTGTCGTAGGTGCCGCTGAGCAGCTCGCTCATCAGGTTGGCGCGGGCCTGGCCGAGGGTCACACCCGTGAGGCCGCCCTTGCGCTGCAGTCGCTGGATGGCTTCAAACAGCACCTGGTAGGCGGCGAAGGCCTGGGCGGTGATCTGCGGTGGCGGGCGGTCGCCGTGGGCCTGGCGGAAGAGTTGCTGGAAGCGGCGGTTGATGGGGGTGTTGAGTTCGGGGCTGTAGGCCTGGGCGATCAGGATGCCGTCGCACCAGCGCTGACAGATCGGGTAGATGTTCGGCGTGTTGAGGCCATTGCCCACCACGATCTGGCCGCGGTAGCCCAGCTCGCGCAGCTGGCGGATCAGGTTGCCGCCGGCCACCGCCTGCACCGACAGCACCACCAGCTGGGGCTGCAGCTGCAGGGCGGAGGTGATCGGCGTCTGGAAGTCGTTGTCGGCCAGTTGGGTGCGCTGCACCGTGATCGGGGTGAGTCCGCGGGCGGCGAGGGCCTTCTGGAAGATGGCCACCTCGGCGGTGCTGTAGGCGTCGTCCTGGGCGTAGAACACGGCCACGCGCTTGATGGCCGGGTCGCGCCGCAGGGCCTCGTCCAGGGAGAGCGGCGCGATCACCGAGCTCTGGGCCGACACGCGGCTGATGAAGTGGCCGATCTCGGGGATGCCCTGGGCGGTGTTGGAGGGGGCCACCACCGGCACCCCCTGGCGCTGGGCGATCGGATCGGCGGCAAAGGCCTGCTGGGAGAGGGTGGGGCCGATCAGGGCGATCACCCCCTGGCGGATCAGCAGGTTGAAGGCCGCGATGGCGCTTGGCTCATCGGAGGCGCCGTCCTCCAGTTGCAGCCGCACCGGGCGCGCAGGGGTTCCAGCCTGCTGGGCCCAGCGCTCCGCCACGGCCAGCCCCATACGCTGGTCCTGGCCGTAGAGGTTGGCGTTGCCGGTGAAGGCGATGGCGGCCCCGAGGGTGAGCGGGCCGGCCGGGAGGGGCTTGGCGGCTGGATCCCCGCTGCGCCCCAGCCAGGCGAGGCTGCCGATGCCGGCGAGCAACAGGGCTGCCAGGCGCAGGGCCCCGCGCTGGCGGCGCTGCATCTCAGGCCACCAGGGCGAAGCACTCCCGGAAGGCGGCGATGGTGGCCTCGATGTCCTCGTCGGAGTGGGCCAGGGAGGTGAAGCCGGCCTCGAAGGCGCTGGGGGCCAGATACACGCCGCGCTCGAGCATGGCCCGGTGCAGCTTGCCGAAGCGCACGGTGTCGGCCGCCTTGGCTTCCTCGAAGTTGCGCACCGGGCCTTCGCAGAGGAAGAAGCCGAACATCGCGCTGATCGAACCGCCGGTGATCGGCAGGCCGGCGCTGCGGGCGCCCGCCAGGATTCCATCGATCAGGCGCTTGGTCACGGCCTCCAGGCGCTCGTAGGTGCCGGGCTGCTTGAGCAGCTCCAGGGTCTTGATGCCGGCGGTCATCGCCAGGGGGTTGCCGCTCAGGGTGCCCGCCTGGTACATGGGGCCGGCGGGGGCCACCATGGCCATGATGTCGGCCCGGCCGCCGTAGGCGCCCACGGGCAGACCGCCACCGATCACCTTGCCCATGGTGGTGAGGTCAGGGGTGATGCCGAACTTGGCCTGGGCACCGCCGTAGCTGATGCGGAAGCCGGTCATCACCTCGTCGAACACCAGCAGGGCGTCGTTCTCCTTGGTGAGTTCGCGGATGCCCTCCAGGAAGCCCGGCTCCGGGGTGATGAAGCCGGCGTTGCCCACCACGGGCTCGAGGATCACGCCGGCGATCTCACCGGGGTTCTCCGCGAACAGCTTCTTCACGGCCTCCAGGTCGTTGTAGGGGGCGGTGAGGGTGCTGGCGGCGGTGGTACGGGGGACGCCGGGGGAGTCGGGCAGGCCGAGGGTGGCCACGCCCGAGCCGGCCTTCACCAGGAACATGTCGGCGTGGCCGTGGTAGCAGCCCTCGAACTTGATGATCTTTTCGCGGCCGGTGAAGGCGCGCATCAGCCGCAGCACCGACATGCAGGCCTCGGTGCCGCTGTTCACGAAGCGCACCATCTCCACCGAGGGCACCGCCTCGATCACCATCTCGGCGAGGGTGTTCTCCAGGGCGCAGGGGGCGCCGAAGCTGGTGCCCTTATCGAGGGCCTCATGCAGGGCGGCGATCACCTCGGGGTGAGCGTGGCCGCAGATGGCAGGCCCCCAGCTGCCGATGTAATCGATGTAGCGGTTGCCGTCCACGTCCCAGGCGTAGGCACCCTTCACCCGGTCGAACACGATCGGCTGGCCGCCGACCGAGCGGAAGGCCCGCACCGGCGAGCTGACGCCACCAGGCATCAGGGTCTGGGCGGCACTGAAGAGTTCCTGGGACCGGGTGGTGTTGTGCACAGGAGCCGAAACAGGGGCCGAGGTCAAGGCGGGATCCGCAGACGGTGAAGGGTGCCTGAAGCCCATCAGGGGCCGCAAGCGTGGCCCATCCTTACGCAATTGAGGCCCCTGCGGTCCAGTGGCCTGGAGCTCGTTAAGGTCTTGGCACCGCCTGAAGAGTGGCCGTGACCCCCGATTGGGGCTTGATTGAGCGCCAGCTGCGCAGCACGCAGGGCGATTTCTTTCAGCCCGCCACCCGCTGGCAGAGATCGGAAGAGCG
>CALJTZ010000447.1 GCA_937975655.1 uncultured Synechococcus sp.
CATCGCGACCGCTGTCAATCACTTCTTGCGGTGCCCGCAGGATGCTGAAGATGCTGCCCACCGAAACATTCACGTCGATGTTGCTTGAGCCATCCAGCGGGTCAAACACCAGCAGGTACTTGCCGCGCGCGTAGGCCTGCGGGATCTGGCGCGGGCCGTCCATCTCCTCGCTGGCCAGGCCGGCCAGCAGCCAGCGCAGCCCTTCCTGGGGGCCGCTCACGGGCAGGCCCTCCTGCTCGATGCGGCCACTGGTGGCCACCACCCGGCGGCAATCCGCCACGGCCGAGGCCAGGTCTGGGAACAAGGTGGCCCGCTCCAGCAGCCAGCCCCCATGCACGGCCATGCGCCGTGCTTCTTCCCCCAGGTGATCGCAGCGGGGTGCCACCAGGCGCAGCTGGTCGATAGCGAAGTTGGCGCAGAGCCTGGCCACGCTGCCCACGTTGAGGGGGCCCGCCGGCTCCACCAGCACCACCGCCAGCGTCACGAGAGCTGATGCAGGTAGGAGAGCAGGTCGGCCATGGCCTGGGGCTCCGGCTGGAAGCGGGGCATGGGTGGCGTACGGCCACTCACCACCTGCTGGATCAACTGTCGATTGTTCTTGCGCTCGGCAACGCCATGCAGGTTGGGGCCCACCAGCCCCTGGGCAGCAATGCCGTGGCAGCCGGCGCAGTTGATCAGAAACAGCTGCTCACCGCGCTCCATCGAGCCCCCCAGCTGCAACGTGCTGCGGGTGTAGGGATCGCTGCGGGCTGCTGGCAAAGCAAAGGCCAGCACCAGCACCACACAGGCGGTGGCCAGCAGCACCAGGGCGGAGATCAGGCCTCGCTTGGGGCCGTCGATGGGGGTTGGCGTTGGCTCTGCGGTCACAGTTGTTGCGCGGTGGTCACACTGCCCACCCGGGCCGTGGGAGAATTGTGCAACGCCTACCGGTTGCACCAGACCCATGATCGAACCCCTGCTCTGCGGCATCGTGCTCGGTCTGATTCCCGTGACCCTCACCGGACTGTTTGTGGCCGCCTGGAACCAGTACCGCCGTGGCAGCGCCCTGGGGGGCTGATCCACAGGGTCCCTGGCTCTCAGTTCTGGGGGCTGTCCAGCTCGATCGCCTGCTGCAGCACCAGTACGGAGCTAGTTCCATAGCGCTTGTGCTTCACGGCTGTCCAGCCTGAGGGAATCTCAGGCTGGACAGCCGTTGCGTGTTCCCACAGCATCAGGCCACCTGCTTTGAGCCAGAGGCCCTGGTTCACCGCTGCGCCCACGGCGCCATACAGCCCAGCGCTGTAGGGCGGATCGGCATAGATCAGATCAAAGCCCTGGGCCATCGGCGAACCTCCACAGCGCTGCTGCGCCCCCGCCCCCAGCCAGCGCAGCACCTCCTGGGCCACCACCACCACCTCCACCGGCTGGGGCAACCCCCTGGCCACGGCCTCGAGATTGCTGCGGGCTGTGGTCTGCATGCGCCGGTCCTGGTCGACGGCCACAACGCCCGCCGCTCCTTTCTGCAGGGCCTCGCAGCCCATCACTCCGCTGCCACAGAACAGGTCCAGCCAGAGGGCTCCGGGCAGGTCTGCCGCCAGCATGTTCATCACCGCCAGTCGCACCCGGGAGGGCGTGGGCCGGGCCACGCTGCCGGGCGGGCTCTGTAGTTTGCGGCCGCCGCTCAGGCGCAGGCTCATGACGGCTTGGACACCCAGCTGAGCCAGCGCTGCAGCATCTGCTGCCCTGCCAGGCTCGATTTCTCCGGGTGGAACTGGCAGGCGGCAACGGCGCCCTGCCAGAGGGCGGCCGTCACGGCCACGTCGCCGAAGGCCACCCGGGCGGTGATGCAGGCAGGATCGCTGGGCGCGGCGGCATAGGAATGCACGAAATACACCCAGGCGGTAGGGGCATCTTCGGGCAGCAGTGGGCTGGGTCTGGCGGGCAGTAGGGGCGCCCAACCCATGTGGGGAATGGGATGTCCCGGACTGCGGGGCAGCGCGGTCACCCGGCCCCGGATCAGGCCCAGGCCCTTGGCGCTGCCCTCATCGCTGGCCTCGAACAGCAGCTGCAAGCCCAGGCAGATGCCCAGCAGGGGCCGGCCAGCGGCGCACCAGGCCTGGATGGCCGGAACGAGCCCCGAGGCCTGCAGCCGTTCCATCGCCGGATCGAAGGCCCCCACGCCCGGCAGCACCAAGCCTGCACAGGACGCCATGGCGGCGGGGGAGTGCACGGTTGTCACCTCGGCACCCAGCCGCTCGAAGGCTCGCTGCACCGAGTGCAGGTTGCCCATGCCGTAGTCGATCAGGCCGATGCGGGTCATGGGCGTGGGGGTGTAGCGCAGAGACGTTGGCCAGGTTGCTCGATCGCGGCTGCGGTGGGCAGCTCCAGTCCGTTGAGGCGGTCGATCAGGCGATAGAGCAGGCCGATGCGGCGCTTATCGAGATGGAAGCGCAGGCAGGGCCGCAGGATGCCATGGGCATCACAACTCTCGCCCTGACTGATGGCGCCTTCCTCCACCAGCGCGTCGAAGTCGTGGTTGAGGCGGTCGAGGGTCTCGGCGGAAATGGCGGTATGGAGCAACAGCTCCATCACGTCTTCAGCGAACTGGGCGGTGTGGAACACCCGGTAGAAGTGCGACACGTGATCCATGGCCTCAGCGGCGCTGCGGGCCTGCCTGAGCAGGGCGGTGTCCTCGGCGGAGATCAGGCCGCGGTTCACCAGCACCTCCTGCATCTCCTCCAGCCAGCTTGGCCAGAAGTCGTCGCCGGTCGGAGCGAGCATCACCAGGGGGATGGGCGGGGTGCGCCCTGTCTGGATCAGGGTCAGCGACTCGAACAGCTCATCAAACGTGCCGAAGCCGCCGGGCAGCACCACCAGGGCATCGCTCTCGCGCAGGAAGAACAGCTTGCGGGTGAAGAAATAACGGAAGTGCAGCAGACGGCCATCACAGCCGCTTACGAAGCGATTGGCGTGCTGCTCAAAGGGCAGCTCCACATTCAGGCCGATGCTGTTGTCACAGCCGGCACCGCGGTTGGCCGCCTCCATGATGCCGCCCCCCGCGCCGGTCATCACCTCAAAGCCTCGCCGCACCGCCTCTGCGGCCAGCTCTTCGGCCAGTTGGTAGGAGGGGTCAGAGGGCTGGGTACGCGCCGAACCAAACACCGCCACCTTGCGGGTGTGGCGGTGGGGCTGAAACACCTGGAAGCCGTCGCGGATGTCGGCCAGGGCGCCGCTGATTAGACGCCACTCATCAAGATCGCTGCTGGTGCGCGAAATTTCCAGCAAACTCACGATGCTGCGCTCAATGGCGCGGCGCTGGGGATGGCCCTGCAGCAGGACAGCCAGGGCCTCCAGCGGACTTTGCCCCGAAGGAGCGACGGGAGAACTGGCGGAACTCAGGGGAGCTGATCAGAGGTATTTGGAAATCGTGCCCGCCAGGGTGGTCTTGGGAACGGCACCCACCACCGTGTCCACCTTCTGGCCGCCCTTGAACACCATCAGGGTGGGGATGCTGCGGATCCCGTACTGGCTGGCCACGTTGGGATTCTCGTCGGTGTTCAGTTTGAACACTTTGATCTTGCCCTCGAATTCCTTGGCGATCTCATCAACGATGGGAGCCACCATGCGGCAGGGGCCGCACCAGGGGGCCCAGAAGTCCACCAGCACGGGCACATCACTCTTGAGCACGTCTTGCTCAAAGGAGGCGTCGGTGACGGCAGCGGCGCTGGACATCCGAGGAGGGATCAGGGTTTTGGGAATCTAGCAACGCTGTTCGGCGTTGCATGCAACCACCATTGAAGTCGTAACCGTCGAGGTCGTAACAGTGGGTGGTGGCTGCTGGGTGTTGCTGCAGCGGAAGACAAAAAGCCCGGACGCGCCGGGCCGGGGGGTGTGAGGAGTGTGAGGGCCGAAGCCCGCACGCCTTGAGGCTAACGCCGGCGTTTACTTGCCCATGCCCAGTTGCTGGGCCTTTTGGTAAACCTTGCCCTCGGTGAGCAGCGAGGGGGCTACCACCACCTCCACCTGTTGCATCTCCTTCAGGGTGCGGGCGCCGAGGGTGCCCATGGAGGTCTTGATGCAGCCCAGCAGGTTCTGGGTGCCGTCGTCGAGGCCGGCGGGGCCCCGCAGGATCTTCTCGAGACTGCCAGTGGTGCCCACCTTGATGCGGGTGCCGCGAGGCAGCACCGGGCTGGGGGTGGCCATGCCCCAGTGGAAGCCACGGCCGGGTGCCTCGGCGGCCCGGGCGATCGGCGAGCCGATCATCACGGCATCGGCGCCGCAGGCCAGGCACTTGCAGATGTCACCGCCGGTCACGATGCCGCCGTCGGCCACGATCGGCACATAGCGGCCGCTCTCGCGCTGGTAGTCGTCGCGGGCGGCGGCACAGTCCGCCACCGAGGTGGCCTGGGGAATGCCGATGCCCAGCACGCCGCGGCTGGTGCAGGCGGCACCGGGGCCGATGCCCACCATCACGCCGGCGGCGCCGGCGCGCATCAGCTTGAGGGCCACGTCGTAGGTGACGCAGTTGCCGATCACCACGGGCACGCCGAAGTCGCGGCAGAGGGCCTCGAGATCCAGGGTTTCCTGGCCCTCGGGGCCGACGTGCTCGGTGCTCACCACCGTGGCCTGAACGAAGAAGAGGTCAGCGCCGGCCTCGGCGATGGCCTTGCCGAATTTGAGGGCCGCCACCGGGGTGGCACTCACGGCGGCGATGCCGCCCTTCTGCTTGATCTCGGCAATCCGCTGACGGATCAGGTCTTCCCGCACCGGTTGGCTGTAGAGCTCCTGCATCAGGGGCACGAACTCGTCCTTACCCACCGCGGCAATGCGGTCTAGGGCCGGGTTGGGGTCGTCGTAGCGGCACTGGACTCCCTCCAGATTGAGGACCCCCAGGGCCCCCTGCTTCGTGAGTTCCACGCACATCCCCACGTCCACCACGCCATCCATGGCGCTGGCGATGATTGGGATCTCGCGGCTGATCCCGCCTAGGGTCCAACTGCTGTCCGTCACCGCGGGATCCACGGTGCGGCCACCCGGCACGAGGGCAATTTCATCGATGCCGTAGGCGCGGCGAACGGTACGGGAGCGGCCGAGCTGAATGTCCACCGGAGACCTTGACGCAATCGGGCCAAGCTATCAACCGGCCCGACCAGCCACTCCCTGCCAGGGGAGCTGTTCTCAGCGATTGCCGCGAAACGCAGCCCAGCGGCCTTTGACGTTGGCGATCACCTTGTCGCGGTCGCTGCTGCGCACCAGATTGCTGAGACCGAAACGCACCACGGCCACCAGGCCGGCGAGTTCCAGCAGGCCTGGCACCAGCGGCAGGCTGTCCAACACCCCCAGCAAAGCGCCGTAGATGCGCAGCACCAGCAGCAGGCCGATCAGGGCGGCGGCGGCTGTGAGCGGTGTGCGGGATGTCTGCCAGAGCTGCTGCAGCTGGCCGCTGGCGAGCCACTGGCGCAGCTTGTCCAGCAGCAGCTCCCATTCGCCGCCTTCGCTGTCGCCGCCGCTGGGCCGTTCCAGGGCTGGCACCTCCAGGGTGCTCACCACCGTGGGCACCTCGGGCACGGCCACGGGTTCAGGAGCCGGTTCAGGGGCAACCGGTTCAGGCGCTGCCGCGATCACCGGCTCAGGAACTGCCGCGATCACCGGTTCAGGGTCCGGTTCGGGCGTCGGTTCAGAGCTGGGCGCTGCCTCGGCGGCACTGCCACCCAGTTGCACCACCTCCACGGCTGGAGCTGTCTCGGCGGCGAGGGGCTCCTGGAGGGCCGGCTCAGGCTGTTGCTCCACTGGCGGCTGGTCTGCCGGCTGCTCCACCAGTTGCTCGGGCTCCTGCTCCGGCTGCGGCAACGGGGAGGAAGCGTCAGCCATGGGTCCGCAGTGGATTCAACGATGGGG
>CALJTZ010000448.1 GCA_937975655.1 uncultured Synechococcus sp.
CGGCCGATCTGCGACTGGCCGTGGAGCTGGTGATCCTGCCCCGTTCCGCGGCTCTGGCTCTGCCTCCCGACCGTGAAGTGGAGCCATCACCGCCCACGGAGCCCCAGGGCGAGCCGGCCGGGACACCAGAGCCCGAGGAGGAGCCACCGGCCTCGGACGCCGCGGCGGAGCAGCCAGCCAGCCAGGCCATCCCCGACAGCTTTTTGTTTTCCCCGGAAGGCGTGCTGCTGGATCCACACCTGCTGGCCCAGGCTGCGCGCCTCAAGCGGCGCCACGGTAAGGCCGGCGGCGGCGGCCTGGTCCGCTCTCCTGACCGGGGGCGCTACGTGAAACCACTGCTGCCCCATGGACCGATCCATCACATCGCCATCGATGCCACCCTGCGGGCTGCGGCGCCGCATCAGCGGGCACGGCGACGGGGCCTAGGACGCCGGCAGGGGCCGAAGCTGCTTCTGCGGGAGGACGATCTGCGCGTCAAACAGCTGCTTCGCAAGGCCGGAGCGCTGGTGATCTTCGTAGTGGATGCCTCGGGGTCGATGGCCCTCAACCGGATGCAGGCCGCCAAAGGGGCAGCGCTGCAGTTGCTGGAGGAGGCCTACCGCAGCCGCGACCAGGTGGCGCTGATCACCTTCCGCGGCAGGCGCGCCGAGGTGCAGCTGCCCCCCACCCGCTCGATCACCGCAGCCAGCCGCCGATTGGCGCGGCTCCCCTGCGGCGGCGGTTCGCCGCTGGCCCACGGCCTGGCGCTGGCGGTGCGTGTTGGTGAGAACGCTCGCCGAACCAAGGAGGTCGGCGAAATCCTGATCGTGTTGATCAGCGACGGCAAGGCCAATGTGTCGCTGCACCATTCACTGGCATCCCCAAGCAAAGCGATCCCGCAACAGGTTGTCCTGACGGAGATCCGTCAGGAGGTGCTGGGGATCGCTGCCGCCATCAGAGGGCTGGGCTTCGAACTTCTGGTGATCGACACCAGCACGGGCCATCGTCCATCTGCCCTGGCCGCAGAACTGGCGCGTCAGGGGGGCGGCTGCCATCAATCCCTGCCAGCCGCGACCCGGCAGGAGATCGCCGCCACCACGCGCCAATGGCTCACCCACCAGTAGTCGCCCTGATCTGAAGATCAACATCCGGAGCCGCGCCCAGGTGCTCGTCGCAGGACGCGGCCAGCTCGTCGTCGCTGAGCCACTTAGCGGCTCTTGGCGCAATAGTTGCCCGAGGCATAGAAGCCCAATGGGCAGCTGCCACGAACCTTCTCAATGGCGCCATGGGTGTTGCCGCTGCTGCTCGGCACGCAGTAGCTGCCGGAGGCGTCGTAGGCGAGCGGACACCCTCCCACTTTCGGTAGGAGGCGAACCGGTTGCTGGGCCAGAGCGGCGCTACTGCTCAGAACACTGCATGTCAGGAGAAGAGCGTTATGCAGCGTCGGCAGGCTGAGCAAGTTCGTCAAGGAGGGGGCTGAACAAGGCCTCGCGACTACGCAGTAACCACTCTCCTCGACTACTAGAGCCTGTGCACTTGGAGCTGTAGGACTGGGACGATCGATGAAGTGTTACTCCTTCCGGTCCTTGTGGCTGGGTGTGTGGCTTGGATCGCTGGCCAGGAAGCCGAAGCCGAAGATGCCGATCAAGAAGAAATTGACCGAATGTACAGAGATTTTGAGGGCCAGCATTTCCCTCTCGGGAAAGGGTGCCGCACACACGAACAGCCACAACAGGGCGCTGCTACCTATGTAGGTCAGTGAAGGGGTGCCCTGCATCAGTTCCGGACACTGAGACCTGCACTCGATCAGCGCCGGGATGTGGTGGCTTAGGTCCATCGCCAGATTGTGGCTGGAGAAACAGGCGGAAACAGACGAGCGCCAGCAGATGCGCGGTTGGGTCGGGCCAGGCAGTTCGATAGCAGTTGCCGCAGTGAGTGGCTCGGCCAGCGCCGGAACACTGCGGCTGACGGTCTGCCAGATCGTGTCGTCTTCCAGGCCGAAATAGACGTGGGCCAGAACATCCGGTAGGCCGGTGATTTGCCGCCAAGGAACCGTTGGGTGCCGCAGCCGCATGTCGTCGGGGATCTGTTTGGCGGCCTCGCCAAGGAGTTCCAGGTTGCGCAGAACAGCGTCCAAGATCATCTCGTCTGCGAGAAACTGCTGTTGGTCGAGATCGCTGGTGTAGCGCATCACCTTGGAGCAGAAGTGCTGCATATCCCTGAGTAACAGGGGCCAGTCCCTCGCGCCGCTCGCCTCAGGCAAGGGGGACGGCCTCGCGCTCGATCCGGTCCCGTAGCTCAGCGCGCAGGCCGCCTCGGGTCACCAGGTCGACGCGGACGTTGAGGAGATCCTCGAGTGCCAGCTTGAGGTCCATGAACTGCTCGAAGCTCGGACTGGCTGGAAAGTCCACTAGAAGGTCGAGATCGCTGGTCGGCTGAGCCCCGCCGCGTGCCACCGAGCCAAAGACGCGCAGCTCTCGTCCCCCATGGGCAGCCGCAAGGGACTGCAGCTGCGGTGCCAGAAGCCTCAGCTCATCGAGGTTGGTTGGGCTCACGGATTTCATGGCGCCCATCATCGCGAATTTTGGTGGAGCTGCTGCTTGGTGTCTGATACCTCGATCGTCGCGTCGCTGTGCAGTCCTGCAGAGCGTGATGGTCTTGGCATGCGCTGCCCCAGCCGCCCCTGCCAGCGGATGGCCTCCTGACAGGCGGTGACGTTCCACACCCACGGGCTGTTGGGGTGGGCGCCACGACGCCAGTGCTTGCCATCCACTAGGAACTCATCGCGCTTCGCGTAACGCTTGAGGGTGTCGATACTGCAGCCCAGTGCTCGTGCGGCCAGGCCAGTCGGCAGCCACTGCTCTAGTGGTTCGTTGGGCTGTGGGTGGGACGCGTGCATTGATGTGCATCTGCATGCTGTGGAAGCAGGGTATGGATCGCGTTTGAGATCCCAC
>CALJTZ010000449.1 GCA_937975655.1 uncultured Synechococcus sp.
TTCGGCGGATACGCCGCGGTTACCCAATACCACCTTGTTCGCGGTTCCCGGCCTCAAGGCCGAAACGGCCGTGATCGGCTTCGATCTCGCCGGTATTGCGGGAGAGGATCGGGATCAATTCGGTAAAGCCGCGGCCCATCAGTTTCGCGAGATCCGCGACGCCGGGCTGTCGATGGCACTGACTTTCGACCCCACTGACGACATCGCCGCGCCGTTCATCGCGACGGGCCACTACGCGCGCGTCGCCGATGGCCAGCACCTGCCCGTAGTCCACCGGCAGCAAGCGGATGTCCTGGCCCAGGCGCTGGCGCAGGATGCCTTCACTGCTGGCGATGGCCCAGTACTCGCCGCAGCCGGCACGGGCATGGTCAGCATGGGCGTGGGTGATCAGGGCGCGCGGTACCGGCCGCCAGGGGTCGATCCAGGCCTGGGCAGCGTGGCAGTAGAGCCCCTGGGGGGTGAGCGTGAGCAGGCCGTCGTCGGGGAGGGGCATGGCCCCGCGTCAGCGGCTCATCTCCAGCATCTTCTGGATTGGCAGCAGCGCCTGCTGGCGCATGGCCTCATCCAGTTCGATTGCCGGAGTCATGGTGTGGAGGCACTGCCACAGTTTCTCGAGGGTGTTCAGCCGCATGTAGGGGCAGGCATTGCAGCTGCAGCCATCGGCGCCCGGCACCTCAAAGAACTGCTTGTGGGGCACGGCCTTGCGCATCTGATGCAGAATCCCCGGTTCGGTGAGCACGATGAAGCTGTCCGCGGCGCTGGCCTCGGCCCGGTGCAGCAGCTTGCTGGTGGAGCCGATGAAATCGGCCAGGTCCAGCAGGTGCTGCTGGCATTCCGGGTGGGCCAGCACCTCGGCGCCGGGGTGTTCGAGCTTGAGCTGCAGCAGGGCCTGCTCGCTGAAGGTTTCGTGCACGATGCAGCTGCCGGGCCAGAGGGTGAGCTCCCGGCCGCTTTGGCGTTGCACCCAGCGGCCCAGGTTCTGATCGGGGGCGAACAGGATCGGTCGATCGGCCGGCAGCTGCTGCACCAGATCCACGGCGTTGCTGCTGGTGCAGATCAGGTCGCTCTGGGCCTTCACGGCGGCTGAGCAGTTGATGTAACTCACCACCAGGTGGTCGGGATGGGCCTCCCGGAAGCTGGCGAAGGCATCGGCGGGGCAGGCGTCCGCCAGGGTGCAGCCCGCCTCGAGATCCGGCAGCAGCACCGTTTTGTCCGGGCTGAGGATCTTGGCGGTCTCGGCCATGAAGTGCACGCCGCAGAACACGATCACCTCCGCATCGGTGGCGGCGGCCTTGCGGGACAGCTCGAGGGAATCGCCGATGAAGTCGGCGATGTCCTGAATGGCGGGGTCTTGGTAGTAGTGCGCCAGGATCACGGCCTTGCGCTCCTGCTTCAGCGCGGCAATGGCCGCCGGCAGCTCGGTAGGGGGCGGGCAGGAGCCTGCTGCAGGGTTTCCGCTGCTGCCCTGGGCACCCAACGCTGTGTTCTGAGCAGCCGCGAAAACCAACCGAATCCTCAGCTAGTGCAGGATGGCAAGAGCCTAGGCATCAGGTTGTCAGATCTCCGCATTGCCATCGCCGGAGATCTCCACGGCCAGTGGGACGCCACCGATGAACGTCTGCTTCAGCTGATTGCTCCCGATGCGCTCCTGGTGGTGGGCGATCTCAGCGACGGCCAGCAGCAGATTCCGGCCCGGTTGTCGCGGCTGCAGCTGCCGCTGGCCTGTGTGCTCGGCAACCACGACACTGGCCGCGATTCCAGCGGCCGCACCCTGCAGCGTCAGCTGGCGGCCCTGGGCGATCGCCACTGCGGCTGGGGGCTGCGGGAGTTGCGGCCGCCCGGCCTGGCGGTGGTGGGGGGCCGTCCCGCCAGTGCCGGTGGGGGCTTTCATCTGAACCAGGGGGCCCAGGCGGTCTTCGGGCCGGTGAGCCTGGAGGAGTCCGTGTCCCGCATCGTGACGGCGGCCCTGGCGGCCGACCCGAGCCTGCCCCTGGTGTTGCTGGCCCACAGCGGACCCACGGGGTTGGGCAGTGCCGCGGGGGATCCTTGCGGTCGCGATTGGAAGCCACCCGCCTGCGACTGGGGTGATCAGGACCTGGCCCTGGCGATTGAGCGCATCCGCCGTCGCCGGCCGGTCCCGCTGGTGGTGTTCGGGCACATGCACCACCGTCTCAAACGGGGCCAGGGGGACCGGGTGAGTTTCTGCCGGGATCGGGCAGGCACCGCCTACCTCAACACGGCCTTTGTGCCTCGCCACGGCACCGACGACCGCGGCCGGCCCCTGCGCCATTTCAGCTGGGTGGTGTTTCGCGATGGTGAGCTGGGGGAGGTGAGCCACCGCTGGTATTCCCCGGAGGGTGAGCTGCTCTACCGGCAGGTGTTGGCCGCACCGCTGGCCGCCAAACAGCTCGCGCCATGCTGATCCTGGCCTGCGTCAGCGGCCATGGCTTTGGCCATGGCTCGCGGGTGGCGTCGGTGCTCACGGCCCTGCATCAGCTGCAGCCCGATTGGCGTCTGGTGCTCTCCACGCCGTTGCCGGAGGCTTTTTTGCAGCTGGCCTTTGGCCCGGTGCCGTTTGAGCTGCGCCCCTGCCGCTGGGATGTGGGGGTGATTCAGGCGGACGCCCTCGGTGCCGATGGCCCGGCCACGCTCATGGCGTTGGATCAGCTCCAGGCTGCCTTGCCGGCCCAGCTGGAGCGCGAGGCGCACTGGCTGAGGCAGCAGGACGAACCCGTGCTGGTGCTTGCGGATGTGGCGCCTGCGGCCGCTGATCTGGCGGCGGCGATCGGGGCGCCCCTGGTGTGGATGGGCAATTTCGGCTGGGATGCGATCTACCGCCCCATGGGTGGGGCCTTCAGCATCTGGGCAGACCGCGCGCTGGCCCTGTATCGCCGCGGCCAGGCCGTGATTCGCTGCCCCTTCGCCATGGCCATGGACTGGGGCTTGCCCCAGCACGCCGTGGGCCTCACCGCAGGACGGCCCCGCCAGGCGGCCAGTGATCTGGCCAGCGGGCTGGAGATCGATGCTCCACGGGACCGCACGGTAATGGTGGGGTTTGGCGGCATGGGGTTCGCCCTGGATCCCCAACTGTTTGCCCGTTGGCCCCAGCACCGCTTTCTGGCCTCCGATGCGGCCCTGGCTGCTGCCGCCCCGAATGTTCACCTGATGCCTGAGCAGCTGAGGCCCCTCGACCTGATGCCCCTCTGCAGCCGGATCATCACCAAACCGGGCTACAGCACCTTCTGTGAGGCCATGGCCCTTGGGGTGGGTTTGCATTTGGTGCACCGCGAAGGATTTGCCGAAGCCCCGGTGTTGGAGGCGGCCCTGCAGCGCCACGCCCCCCACCGGCTGCTCACGAGAACCCAACTGCTCGCAGGCGACTGGCAGCTCGACCAACCCCTGCTGCCAGCCACGGGCCCAGCCCTCGACCCCGAAGGCCATCAGCAGGCTGCGGTGCTGCTGCGTCAGCTGGCCTTGCAGCACACCACCTGAGTGGCATTGCTGCAGATCTGCGCTATCTCAATGGCGCACAATCTCGGCGTTTTGTTGTTCTGAACTGATGCTGGCTTCGCCAAGCGCAATCCGCAAAATGTATTTTTGACTACAGGTGGACACCTGTGTGGGTGTCACTAACAACATTTCGTCTGGGCGATTTGTTTGACAAACTCTCGCCAACCAATTCTTTAATGCGTCTCGGCCCGTCAACCTCCCCTTGTGGTAAAGGTGTCGCGGTGAGTCGGAATCTGGTTAACCCGTCCCTCCAATCTTTTGTCTGCCGCCGCTTTCTTCTCTGAAACGGCCTCGCTCAACTGATTGTTCAGTCCAACTTGCGCCTGGCGCCATTCACTGGTGTCATGCGTCGGTTGCTGCGGGACGGCCGTCCTTTGCGATGCATGGTTTGCTGAGTTCTGCTCTTCGCCGCCTTCCCAGCCCGTTCGTACCGGCTTCGATCGCGCTGGGCTGCTCCCTCTCCCTGTTGCTGCCCCAGGCACCTGCCCGGGCTGCGGCTGATCAGCTGGAGGCGCCTCCGACAGACTCCGCTCCTGCTCTCGCTACCCCCCTCGAACTGGCACCGCGACCCACCCGGGTGGCCCTGCGCGATACCGCTGAGCCGGCGGAAACTGCTGCAGCCAGCAGCACCTTTCCCATCACCCCTGAGCGGCGGGCCCTGCTCAACACCATTCGCTTTGCGGAGGGCACCTGGGCCCGGGGTGAAGATCTGGGCTACCGGATCATGTTTGGCGGGGGCCTGGCTCCCCACCTGGAGCGCCACCCCGACCGGGTCACCTACTCCGGGGGGTACGCCAGCGCCGCTGCCGGCGCTTATCAGTTCATGCCCTTCACCTGGGCCCTGGCGAGCCGCACCCTGCGCCTGCAGGGCTTTGGTCCCCATGTGCAAGATCAGGCAGCTCTGTTCCTGATCCAGCGCCGCGGTGCCCTGGAGCTGGCCGATCGCGGTGAATTCACCCCCCACCTGGCCGCCAAGCTGGCCCCCGAGTGGGCCTCGTTCCCCACCCTGGCCGGCCGCAGCTACTACGGCCAGCCCGTGCAGCGCTACGCC
>CALJTZ010000450.1 GCA_937975655.1 uncultured Synechococcus sp.
ACAGCAGGCCGGGGGCTTCGCTGCGGAAGGTGTAGGCGTGCACAAACAGGCCGGCGGCGTGGGCGTTTTTCACCACGTCAGTCGGGGGCAGGGCCACGCGATCAGCGTCGGTGATCTTGCCGTCGCGCAGCAGACCGGCCACGCAGGCCTTTACCACGCCAGGCGCATAGCCAGACGGCGGTGACCCCAGGCTCTTGAGGAGTTCGGTCCCTTCCAGGCCCGAGTTGTCTTCTATCGCCTGCAGCACCCGCCGGGGGATCTCACCGCTGCATGCCGGCACATAGCGGCCGGTATCCAGTTCCAGAATTCCCAGCCCCTCGGGCAGGAACTTCGTCGAGGCGCCATTGAGGTCTGGCTGCAGCAGCTGGTTCACCTCCGTCGGCAGGATCTGGATCGCCCTGAAGTGGGGATAGAGCAGAGGCAGCGCCTGATTGCCGGCCACCAGCAGTGCCGCGCCAAACGTCTGGCCGCAGTCCTTGGGATTCAGGCTCCGGCCCTGGAAATACAGCGAGCCGTCCATCCAGCTCTGGGCAATGGCCTGCTTCAGCTGAGGGATCAGCGCATCACGCCGCGTCTGCTCATCGAGCAGCAACCGCTGCCGAGCCGTAGGCAGCGACTCACGCCGCGGTTGGTACTTCTGAATGATCGCCGAAGAGCGGTGCAGCTCCTTGGCGAGGTCCTCCACCGCATCGCTGTTGCCCGCAATCCAGAGCAGCCGTTTCTTGAGCAGGGGATCCTCAGCCGAACGCCGAATCCAGGTGCTCTCCACCCGTTCATCCAGCGGCAGACAACGCAGGTCGAGCGTGAGGCAGGCGTCATCGCGGGGATCGATCAGCTGCGCATCGTTGGCGTAGCGGCCATCGGAGTAGCGCACCTCCCAGGGGAAAGGTCGCCCCTCCAACTTGGGACGTTCCACGCTGGAGGCATCGCCCATCAGCTGCTTGAGGCTCTCCTGCAGCTGCTTGCTCAGCTCCTGCCGGCTGAAGGGGAAGTCGTCGCGCTCGCGCTCCCACTCTTCGCCGGCGGTGGATTGGATCTTGTAGCCCTGTTTCTCCGAGTAGCCGAGCAGGTTGCGCCGGCGCAGCTCCTCCAGGGCCTGGCGCACTGCCGCCTGCTGATTGCCGCCATCCATCCGGTCAGCCAGGCACTTGGCCACCAGTTCTTCAGTAGTCGGTTCGCTGTCCTGAATCAGCTCCAACAGGGCCACGGCTTTGGCGGCCCGCAGCATCAGCTCGCTGCCGTCGCCGGTGCATTGCCCCTGGATGCGTGCCATCGACGCCTGGGTGTCGGCATCCAGCGCGGTGTACTGCACCTCGTAGACCCGATCCAGGCTCACCAGAGTGCCGATCGGTTGATCCGCCAGTTGTTGACGCCGGAACAACTCACCCAGAAGCTGCAAGAGGCCACGAATGGCCTGGTCATCGCCTTGGGCGCGGCTGGAACGAGTCCGCAGCACCGACGTGATCCGCAGGATCAGTTCGATCTGCCCCGGCAAGAGCGGGTAGACGTCCACAAACTCATCTGCCGTGGCTTCATCGCAGCCATAGGCGTAGAGCTTGAGGTCGGCGCGATGGCGATCGAACAGCTTCCTGAGGTCGGCCGCGCCCTCTGGGGTCTTGGCGAGGATGCGCTGGTGCACCACGTCGCGGATGTTGGTGGGCGCCAGGTGCACCTGCAGTTGGGGCGGAAAACGGTCCTTCGCCCACGACAAAAAGGTGTCACCAGCCGCCTCATCCAGCTTCTGCTGACCCAGGGCCAGCAGCCAGGCCTTGCCCCGCAGCGTGGATCCAAGAGCGGATGCGAAGGCCCGCAGGCGATCCGTGCGGTCCCGATTGTTCAGGACGTACTGGGACACCTCGTCGATCACCAGGAACAACGTTGATCCCTTGGCCCGGAACCCGAGCATGTCCCGGATTGCGCGCACAACCTCTTCCGGTGAGTCCCGCCGCTGGTGGGTGCCTGCCCGGCTCTCGAACCAGGACATCGGGTCCCGGTAGAGATCCGGGAACACTTCCGACATCACCAGCGAGAACTGCTCCTCGGCGAGCTGCTGGTCCTTGATCGACTCCCAGGGCTCGCCGAGGGTCTGCTCGGCTTTTTCCAGAAACATTGGCCAGTGGCCGTCGCGCTCGAGCTTGAGCTCGAAGTCGGCGACAAGTGGTTCGGTGGAGCAGTAGCCCAAGCGCTTCTGCACCTGGCCCAGGGCAACGGCATGCACGTGCTCGTTGTCGCGGGCGACGCTGCCGATGTCGAACACGACAGCCATCGGCTCGATTTTGGTGCGCAGAGCAGCCCAGGCCTCTTTGAATTCAGCCGCCTGGGGTGAGCTGTCGCGGTTCAACCAGGCCTCAGACAGCGACGTGCCGTCCGGCAGCGTCATGCCATCGAGGGCCAGGCCAAGCAACTTGGCGAAGATCGACTTACCCGATCCAAAGAACCCTGAGATCCAGGCAGTCGGCAGCTCCGGACCGCCTTGTTTGTCGAGCTCACGGCTGATCCCCCGCAGCAGACGCACGTACTGCTCATGAATGCCATCCGGCACTCGCTGGCGATTGGGGTGACCCTCCGGCCAGCCCCCCGTGATGATGTATTCGCTGACCTCCGACTGGATCTTTTCGGGGGTCTGCTCGTGGAAATACACCACCGGCGAGATGTCGCGGGTGACATCCGAGCGGAACAGCGTGCGTAGGGGAGTGGATGTCATGGCTGTCTCGTCAGGGATAGATGCGAGGGCGGTAGTCGCTATCGGGAGTGAGCAGACCCATGAACGACAAGGAGGTGGGCCCCTGCTTGGTGCCTGGATAGAGCAGCACCACGGGGACATTCCCGGTCTGGCCGTCGAGGTGGCGCAGCAATGCCGAAGACCGGAAGAACGGATACAGCCCCCCCGCCCGTCCGATCAACACCAGCGTCCGATCGGCCTCATTGGGGTGGGTCTGGATGTATTCCTGAATCAGGCGCTTGCAATCGCCCGCCAGGCCCTCGGGCCCTTCCACCAGCGGCAGGAGCTTGCTCTTGAGGTAGTTCAAGCCCCGATCGAGCTGCCGTTCCGCCATGCGCGTTTCCATGGCGATCACCTTCTCCGACCAGTCGTCCGGCTGTGAGCGAATGCGATCGAGCAGCAGCTTCTGCAGATCGATCGACAGCACAAACCACCCCTTCGCCCCGAGCTCCGCGGTCAGCTACTGGACTTCCAGCCGCATTGGGTACTCGTCCTTGGGGTCGTACTGGACGATCGCGAAGCGGTAGTTGCGCATCGTGCTGATGCGCGGTCCATCCTCCGGGTCAATCAGATCGCGCCGCAAGGCATCGATGGCGGTATGGACCTGGCCAAAGAGAGAAAGCGTGGTTGTCATGCCGCCACCAGCTCCCTCGATTCAGTGCCGGTCATGCCGGAGTGGGCTGCCCAGTCAGCCAGGTCACGGTGCTTCCAGCCCATGTCCACCAGATCGCCCTGGCGGCCAAAGCTCAAGGCCGGCAAGCGCTTGAGCCGATCGTTGAGCAACCCTCCCTCCAGGCCAACGGAGTGCAGGTAAGGGTTGGCCAGCAAGGTGCCCTGGAAGTCCACGTCCCGCAGCAGGTGGAGCAGATAGGCAAGGGCGTCGTCGGGCACCAAAGGGAACACGATCGGGCGTGGATCCCGCTTGCCCTGGATCAAGCCAGCACTGTGAGCCGTCGACAGAAGCTTGCTGGCCAGCGCAAGGCGCGTACTGCCTGACCACCGGCCCCCGCCGGCATCCCCAAGCCAGGTCACCACCTGCTGCTTGCTGATCGTTGGCTGCCCCTGCAGCAGCCGATCCGGCAGGAAGGCTCCGCTGAACTGGCGGTAGAGCGGATCACTGAGCTGCAGATGCCAGTGGCAGACCAGCTTCTGGGTATCGCCCCCCATGCCATTCCAGCGGTGCAGCACCTGCAGTGCGGAAGGGAAGGCCTCGTAGCGGGCCCGCAGATTCGTCAGCAGTTCCCGCAACCGGGTGAGGCTGCGGTGCCCGAACCACCCTGCCTCAAACGCGACCTCGGCCTGCATGGACTGCTGCGGGACACTCTCCGCCCAGAAGGTGCGCGAGTTGGCGCTCTCAAGCGTGCACTTGAGCACACGGGTATGCAGCCGGTCTTCCTCCCGCGGGCGCAAGGTTGGGTTGCTGGCAGCTTGCTGGCTCATCGCTTCACCCGGAAGTGCGGCAACGGATAGCCGTCGCCAAGCGGTGCCAGGCCCGCCACCAGCTGCTGCACTGCACGGTCCAGACCAGCAGGTGGGGCACCTTTGAGCAGGCGGCCGGTCGGCACCGCATCCGTCTGCACAGGGCTATGCGCCTCGACCCATTTCTCGAACTGGGGTCTGGACCAGGGCTCATGCAGAGAAGCACCCAGCACCTCAACCAGGCCGGGGAGGGCCTCCAATGGCGAGCGCCCACTTCTTTTGTGCGCCTGGAGGCGCTCCTCGATCTGCTCATCCAGCTCGAAGCCAAAGCGATACAGGGTCACCAGCTGGTCGGGATCGCTGGCCTTGGCCCGCAGCTCTTGATCCTTGCGGCGAGCTGCTTCCCGCACCGCCTGGAGC
>CALJTZ010000451.1 GCA_937975655.1 uncultured Synechococcus sp.
TGCCGCCTGGCCTCGGCTCCAGTTCAGTCGCAGGGCTCCACTAGAGGCGCTGAGCTGGGCCCGCCGCACGGCCTGCTCGATCAGGGGCAGCAGCTGCTCCTGGCGCGGTGGTGGCGCCATGCCCAGCCGCTGGGCAGAGTCCTGCCAGCGCTGCAGATGCTGCTGCAGAAGGCGGGGTTCGCCCGCCTCCACCAGAACGGTTTCGAACAGGCCATCGGCCAGCTGCAGGCCGCGGTCGGCCAGGGGTAAGCCCAGCGCGTGCGGGGAGCCCCACTGGCCATCGATCCAGGCGATCGCCATCGGGGATCAGGCCCGCGGGTCAGCACGTTTTATAGGGCAGATCTTTGGGGCCGATGCTCAACTGAGCGCCTGCAGCAGCGGTTGCAGTTTCCAGCCCAGCTCGTCGGCTTCGGTGGCGGGATCGGAGTCGGCCACGATGCCGCAGCCGGCATGGGCCCGCAGCTGGCGTCCCTGCAGCATCACGCTGCGGATCAGGATGCTGCTGTCGAAGCTGCCGTCCCAGTCCACGCGCAGCAGCGAGCCGCAGTAGGGCCCCCGGGCCACCGGTTCCAGCGCATTGAGGCGCTGGCAGGCCCGCACCTTGGGGGCTCCGGTGATAGAGCCGCCGGGCCAGCAGGCCCGCAGCAGGCTCGCCCAGCTCTGGTCGTCCCGCAGCTGCCCGGTCACCACCGAGGTGAGGTGATGCACCTGGGGGTAGCTCTCCAGGCCCACCAGTTGCGGCACCTGAATCGAGCCGGGTACGCACACCCGGCCGAGATCGTTGCGCAGCAGGTCCACGATCATCACGTTCTCGGCGCGGTCCTTGGCACTGCACACCAGCTCCACGGCCGCATCGGCATCGCTGGCGGGGTTGCTGAACCGGGGCCGGGTGCCCTTGATCGGCCGGGTTTCCACCTGCCCTGTGGCACTCACCTGCAGAAAACGCTCCGGTGAGGCGGAGATCACCGCTTCGCCGGCGGCATCCCCCGCGGCCATCACCAGCCCGGCAAACGGGGCGGGGCAGTGGTGGCGCAAGCGGCGGAACAGGGCCAGGCCATCGGGAGTGTGGTCCAGCTCGGTGTCACAGCAGGCCGTGAGGTTGGCCTGGAAGAGATCGCCGGCGGCAATCCACTGGCGGATGCGCTCCACCCCCTGGGCGTAGTGGTGCGGGCTGGTGTGCCAGTGCCAGCGATCCAGGGGGATGGCTGGGCTGGTTGGGTTGTCCAGGGGCCGCGGCTGGGGAGTGCTGTGGGTCACCAGGTTCGCCAGCGCGCGGTTGCGGCCAGGATCCGTGCCTTCCAGCCAGAGCTCCTGGGTTTGCAGGTCGAAGCGCAGCACCGGGTCGTGGCGGGCGAGCCAGAGACTGGCCATGGCATCCCGTTTCCAGTGCTCGCCAGGCTCCACCCAGGCGCCGGCCTCGTAGCTGAGCCAGCCCATCCAGTGGCCAGGCGGCAGGGTGGCGAGCTGCTGAAAGGGATCTGCGGCTCCCGTTTGGCCGGGGAGGCCGCGGCAGCAGAGCTGTTCCACGGGAGCCGCCGCCAGGGTGGTGTGGCGGCCCAGGGCGCTGCCATCGCCATCCAGCCACACCAGCCCAGCGGGTCCGTAGTGGTTGGACAGCAGCTCGGCCACAGCGGCCGGCTCCCGCCAGTCCAGTCGCAGGCGCTCGTGCTGGCTCACGCCGCAGGAGGCCGGCGGCCACTGGCCAGGTCGGGGCGGCCCGCCTCGATCAGCGCGGCATCGCGGATGCGGCAGCTGTCACACACGCCGCAGGGTTCCTCCCCCCCGCTGTAGCAGCTCCAGGTGCGGGCAATCGGCACCTCCAGCCGTAGGGCCTCCTGGGCGATATGGGTTTTGCTCCAGCTCACCAGCGGGGCCCACAGCCGGGCCCCCTGGCCCTCACGACCGGCCTTGGTGGCGAGATCCGCCAGGGTTTGAAAGGCTTTGAGGTAGTCGGGGCGGCAATCGGGGTAGCCGGAGTAATCCACGGCATTCACCCCCAGCACCAGCCGCTCGGCCCCCCGCGCCTCCGCCAGGCTCAGACCCAGGGCAATGAACACGGTGTTGCGCCCTGGCACATAGGTGCTGGGAATCACGCCCTCCTGCACCCCCCCTGTCGGCACGGCGAGGGCGACATCGGTGAGGGATGACCCTCCCCAGGCGGCCAGGTTCACGGCGATGGTGTGATGCTCCGCCAGGTTCAGGGCGCTGGCCACCTCAGCGGCGGCCTGCAGCTCGCGGCGGTGGCGTTGGCCGTAGTCGAAGGAGAGGCCGATCACCCGGTAGCCCGCCTCCTGGGCCAGGGCGGCAGCGGTGGCGGAGTCCAGTCCGCCGGAGAGCAGGGCGATGGCGGTGGGCAAGGCGCTGCATGCGGAGGTCGCCACGACCATGATGCCGGTGCGCTGCCAGCGGGGCGCCTCAGCGCACCCCCAGCCACTTGTGGCTTTGCAGGCTGAGACGCCACTGGGGATGGGCCTTCACATGGCCGATCGCGAGGGCTTGACCTTTGCTGCTCTGCCAGCCCGGCTGCAGCAGCAGCAGGGGGCCAGGGTGGCCGTGGGGCCGCATCACGGCCGCAGCGGCCATCGCCTCGGCGAAGTGGAGATCGCTGCTGTCATGCACCACCACCTTCAGTTCGTCGCAGTGCGCCAGCAGCTGCGGGGTGGGTGGCCTGTGGGCTTTGGGGGAGAGGGTGATCCAGTCGAAGTGGCCGCTGAGCGGATCCACCCCGCTGGTTTCCAGGTGCAGGGGCAGCCCAGCGGCCTGGAGGCCTTGGCAGAGGGGATCGAGGTTGTGGTGCAGCGGCTCACCGCCGCTGTATGACCTAGGGGGACCGCATGAGCTAGGGGCTGGATGGGGCGCTCTCGCCTGGGCACACTGCGCGGCTGATCCACGCTACGCTCAGGAGACCCTTCATGCCCATCCGTCCTTTTGCCCGTCACTTCTTGGCCCTGGCGTCCTGTGCTTCGCTGGGCAGCGGCTCGGCCTGGGCCGCATCGCCGCTGTGGCAAGACGCCGCACCCCAGCGCGTGGAC
>CALJTZ010000452.1 GCA_937975655.1 uncultured Synechococcus sp.
AGCAACGGCCAGGACAGCCGTGCCCATGCCCTGGCGGTGAAACCCGAGGCGGATGCCTCCCGCCCCGAGACCGGTGAACCCCTCAGCGCCTGGAGCTGGTACCCCGCCAGCAGGCTGGACAACACCGGCAGCCTGAACAGCACCGGCACCTACGCCGCCCGCTACCCCCTCAGCTGGACCAGCTACGAGGGGGTGTTCGACGCCCAAGTGCGCTGCGAGGCTTTCAGCCCGATCCTCCCCGGCGACTACCAGCGCAGCAGCTATCCCGTGGCGGTGTTCCGCTGGACCCTCAGTAACCCCACCACCAAGCCCCTCGATCTGTCGCTGCTGCTGAGCTGGCGCAACACCACTGGCTGGTTCACCAACACCGATCCCACAGCCGCCGTTCAGTTCCGCGACGACGGCAGCCCAGAGCACAACTACGTGCCCGCCGTGGGCAGCAGCCAGGGGCAACGCAACCGCTGGATCGACGACGGCCCGCTCAAGGGGGTGCTGCTGGAGGGCACCGTGAGCCAACCCATCGCCGAAGGCCAGGGCCAGTGGTGCATCGCCACCGATGCGGGCCTGGAGGTGCAGCGCTGCAGCCGCTGGAACCCCACCGGCACTGGCGCCGAGCTGTGGGAACCGTTCGCCCGTGATGGCTCCATTCCCGACAGCAACAACGACCGCCACAGCGGCCAGAACGATCCGGCCAGCGCCGCCCTGGCGGTGAAGTGCCACCTGGAACCCGGCGAGAGCATGGAGATTCCGCTGGTGATCAGCTGGGACCTACCGGTGACGGCCTTCGCCAGCGGCACCCGGGCCCTGCGGCGCTACACCGACTTCTTTGGCATGGACGGCCGCGGCGCCGCGGCCATCGCGGCGGAGGCCCTGCGGGACTGGCGCAGCTGGCACCAGCAGATCGAGGCCTGGCAGCAGCCGGTGCTGGAGCGGCAGGACATCCCCGAACCGCTGCGCATGGCGCTGTTCAACGAGCTCTACGACCTCGCCTCCGGCGGCAGCCTCTGGAGTGCGGCCAGCTCGGCCGATCCCGTGGGCCGCTTCGGCGTGCTCGAGTGCCTCGACTACGCCTGGTACGAGAGCCTCGATGTGCGGCTCTATGGCTCCTTTGCCCTGCTGCAGCTGTGGCCGGAGCTCGACAAGGCCGTGCTGCGCAGCTTCGCCCGCGCCATCCCCGCCGCCGACCCCACCCCGCGGCCGATCGGCTGGTACTTCACCCAGGGCAAGGGCCGGGTGGAGGCCGCCCGCAAGCTGGCGGGAGCCACCCCCCACGACCTCGGTGCCCCCAACGAGCGCCCCTGGGACGCCACCAACTACACCGCCTATCAGGACTGCAACCTCTGGAAAGACCTCGCCAGCGACTACGTGCTGCAGGTGTGGCGCACCTTCAAGCTGGCGCCCACCGGTGAAGACCTGCGCTTCCTGGCGGACTGCTGGCCCGCGGCGGTGCAGGCCCTGCGCTATCTGAAAACCTTCGACGCCAACAACGACGGCTTGCCCGACAACGGCGGAGCCCCCGACCAGACCTTCGACGACTGGCCGCTCAAGGGCGTGAGCGCCTATTGCGGCGCCCTCTGGATCGCCGCCCTGGAGGCGGCCCTGGCCATGGCCCAGCAGCTGCAACTCGCCATGGGATTGGACACCTCCAACGAACAGCGGGAATTCAGCGGCTGGCTGGAGCAATCCCGGGCCAACTTCGATGCCCTGCTCTGGAACGGCGAGTACTACAACATCGACGCCGGCAGCGGTACGCCGGTGGTGATGGCCGACCAGCTGTGCGGCGACTTCTATGCGCGCCTGCTGGGCCTGCCGCCGGTGGTGGCCGAGG
>CALJTZ010000453.1 GCA_937975655.1 uncultured Synechococcus sp.
CCACATCCAGGGGCCGCAGTACCCCCAGCTCGCTGCGCAGCTGCACAGGCCAACGCTGGCTGGGGCCGGACGTAGCCAGCACGGTGCCGATCTGGGCGGCTGAGCTCTCCACCTGGCGCAGCAGCGTCAGCGCCGTCTCCGCCTGGGACTGGGGCAACACCACCACCATGCGCCCCTCGTTGGCCATGGTCAGCGGATCGAGCCCCAGCAGCTGGCAGGCTCCGCTCACCTCCGCCCCCACCGGGATGGCCGGTTCGTAGAGCTCCATGGCACAGCCGGCACTGGTGGCGATTTCATCGATGGCGCTGGCCAGGCCGCCCCGGGTGAGGTCCCGCAGGCAGTGCAGCTCCAGCCCTGCCGCCAGCAGGGCCTGCACCGGCGGCAGCAGGGAGGCCAGATCACTGCGGAGGGTGGTGCGGAAGCCCAGGTGATCCCGGGCCGCCAGGATCGCCACCCCGTGCCGGCCCAGATCACCGCTCACCAGCACCGCATCGCCGGCCACCACAGCGGGTGGGTGAATGTGCAGGTTGTGCTCCACCCGGCCCACGGCACTGGTGTTGATGAACAGGCCGTCGCCCTTGCCCCGTTCCACCACCTTGGTGTCGCCGGTCACCACCGCCACACCGCACTCCGCTGCGGCCCGTTGGATCGAGGCCACCACGGTGTTCAGGGTGGCGATGGGCAGTCCTTCCTCGAGGATCAGCCCCAGGCTCAGGGCCACGGGGACCGCTCCGGCCATGGCCAGGTCGTTGATGCTGCCCAGCACCGCCAGGCGCCCGATATCACCGCCGGGGAAGATCAGCGGGCGCACCACGTAGGAGTCGGTGGTGAAGGCCAGCCGGCCCGGCTGGGCGGGCAGCAGGGCGGCATCGTGCAGTACGCCATCGCTGGGGCCCAGGATCGGCAGCAGCAGCTCGCGGATCAGCTGCTGGCTGAGGCGTCCGCCGCCGCCGTGGCCCAGCTGGATCGTGTCCCCATCGCCGTTGCTCCAGGTCATGGCTCAGCGCTGGTAGCGGTAGTAGGCGGCACAGGCGCCTTCGCTGGACACCATCGGTGCCCCCAGCGGTTGTTCAGGGGTGCAGGGCCGGCGGAAGTGGGGGCAGGCGCTAGGGCGGGCCAGGCCCTGGAGCACCAGGCCGCTGATGCAGCCTTGGCCCTGCTCCGCTGCGGCTAGAGCGGTGATTGGCGGGGCCACCCGCCGCTCCACCGCCAGGCCGGCGAAGGGCTCCCGCAGGGCCAGGCCGCCACCCGGAATCCAGCCCAGGCCGCGCCACTGGCAGCCGATCGGTTCGAACACCTGCTGGATCAGGGCCTGGGCGGCGCGGTTGCCCTGGGTGGCGGCGGCCCGGCGGTAGCCATTCTCCACCCGGTGCTCCCCCCGCTCCAGCTGGCCCACGGCCTGCAGGATTCCCTGCAGCAGCTCCACGGCGCTGAAGCCCGTCACCACAATCGGGCGCCGGTGCTGCGCGGCCAGGGCGTCGTACTCCGCCTGGCCCATCACGGCGCAGACGTTGCCCGCCGCCAGCAGGCCCTGCACCTGGCAGTGGGGGGCGCTCAGCATGGCGTGCAGCACCGGGGGCACCCGCACGTGGCACACCAGCAGGGCCAGGTTGGGGGTTCCCTCCAGCAGGGCTCGCCTGGCCAGCAGGGCCGTGGCGGGAGCGGTGGTTTCGAAGCCAACGGCCAGGAACACCACCAGCCGATCGGGATGGCGTTGGGCCACGCTGAGAACGTCCAGGGGGCTGTACACCACCCGCACATCGCCGCCCTCGGCCCGCACCGCCAATAGGTTGCGGCCCTGGCTGCCCGGTACCCGCAGCATGTCGCCGAAGGAGCAGAGGATCACCTCGGGCCGGGCCGCCAGCTCCAGGGCCTGGTCGATCCGCTCGCTGGCGGTGACGCACACCGGACAGCCGGGGCCGTGGATCAGGCGGATCTCGGCGGGAAGGAGCTGGTCGATGCCGTGGCGCAGCAGGGCGTGGGTCTGGCCGCCGCACACCTCCATCAGGGTCCAGGGCCGGGTGCAACGGCGCCGGATCTCCGCCAGCAACTGCTCAGGACTGGAGCTGCTCACGGCCGCGGTGCTTCGCCCGCCAGGCGCTGGTAGAGATCCCAGCGGTGTTGCCGCTCCGCTTCCGCCTCGCGGCTGAGGGCGTTTGCCTGCTCGGGATGGCTGGCGTGCAGCCTGCGAAAGCGGTTTTCGCTCGCCATGGCCTCCGCCAGGGGCACGCTGGGGGAGCGCGAATCCACCACCAGCGGCGCCAGGCCCTGCCGGCGGCGGCGGGGGTCGTGGCGGTAGAGCAGCCAGCGGCCGGACTCCACCGCCAGCTTCTGCTGCGCCATGCCCTTGGACATGTCGATGCCGTGGGCGATGCAGTGGGAGTAGGCCAGGATCAACGAAGGCCCGGTGAAGGATTCGGCCTCCAGGAAGGCCCGCAGGGTGTGCTCATCTCTGGCCCCCATGGCCACGCTGGCCACGTACACCTCGCCGTAGGTCATCGCGATCAGGCCGAGATCTTTTTTGGCGGTGGTTTTGCCGCTGCTGGCGAACTGGGCCACGGCGCCCTTGGGCGTTGCTTTCGACATCTGTCCCCCGGTGTTCGAATACACCTCGGTGTCCAGCACCAGCAGGTTCACGTCGTGGTTTGAGGCGAACAGGTGGTCGATGCCGCCGAAGCCGATGTCGTAGGCCCAGCCGTCGCCGCCCACGATCCACACACTGCGCTTCACCAGGTCGTCGGCCAGTTGCTCGAGTTCCCAGGCGCTGCCTTGGGCTAGGGCTGTGCTGCCCTCGGCCCCATGCCAGTTGCTCAGCTGCTGCTTCAGCTGGGCCACCCGCTGGCGCTGCTCGTGGATGCCGGCTTCATCGCCCTGATCGGCCTCCAGCAGTCCATCCAGGAGGGCCTGGGGCAGGTGAGCGGCCAGGCCCCGCAGCAGTTGCTCGGCCCGGTTGCGGCGTTGGTTGAAGGCCACGCGAAAGCCGAGGCCGAATTCGGCGTTGTCTTCAAACAGGGAATTGCTCCAGGCGGGGCCGCGGCCCTCGGCATTGCTGCTCCAGGGGGTGGTGGGCAGGTTGCCGCCATAGATCGAGGAACAGCCCGTGGCATTGGCGATCACCATGCGATCGCCGAACAGTTGGCTGGCGAGCTTGAGATAGGGGGTTTCGCCGCAGCCAGCGCAGGCACCGGAGAACTCGAACAGCGGCTGTTGCAGCTGTTGCTGGCTGATGTGGTGCAGGTTCAGCTCCCGCCGGTCGGGTTGGGGCAGGGCCAGAAAGAAGTCCCAATGGTTGCGGCTTTCCGTGCGCAAGGGTCGCTGGGGCTCCATGTGGAGGGCCTTGCGTTGAGGGTCCTGCCGATCGCGGGCTGGGCATACCT
>CALJTZ010000454.1 GCA_937975655.1 uncultured Synechococcus sp.
GATCTGCACCCCTTGGTCTTGACAAAGCTGATTCGGTTACGACTCAAATCGACCCGATCCCACGTGAGCTTGATCGCTTCGCCAACACGGCAGCCCATGTGCCACAGGAACAGGGTCACAGCGACAGACATCCGCTGCTCGCGCCTTTCCATCACGTCCAGCAGCTCAGTCAGCCACTCAGCTGGCAGCACCAGATCACGGGGCTCCGCCTCCTTGAGCAGTCGGCGCTCGGGGAACAGAGGTATCGCGTCGATCATCTTCAGACGCTGAGCCCGCTTGAGCATCACGCTCAGGGCGCGCAGATACCTGTTGATGGTGCCGTTGGCCAGGCCCCGCTGCCGCAGGGCCACCACGAGATCGTCGATGGCCGCGGTGTCCACCTCAATGGGCAGGCGGGCTGGCCCGAGCATTCGCACCAATCTCTGAGCATTCTCAGCTTGGCTTTGATCCTTGCCGGCCCAGTCAAGGCCGCGGCATATAACAAAGACGTGGCCCATGGTGCCCTTTGGCTGGGCATCCTTGATGCGCTCCAGCTCCTGTCGTTTTTCAACGATGCCAAGCTTGGCCGCGGCCTCCCATTGAGCAGCCTCAGGTTCAGTCTCAAATGAGCGACTAACTCTGTCGGGTCCCTCGCCAACAGTGGCAAACCATTTGTTTCGGTCTTTACGAAAGCGTACCGCCATAAACAAGAGTCTCCATTAGTGATACAAACTGTTCGCCACTAGGCGTAAGGAATACTTGCAGGATCCTGTCGTCAGCAGGGTTTCTGCGGGTTTCGATGAGGCCGAGCTTCCCAGAAACCCCATCCCGTCTGCCGTCCCTTCCCAGGACATCAACCGCACGCGAGACAGCGGCCAAGGTGAGGTCACATTGAGCCGCCAATTCTGTTTGGGTTCTGCCTGGGGTTAGAGCGACGGTTAGGAGGAGGTCAATCTGAGAGGCCCGCATCTGGGGGCTGATCTTGCGGCAGAGCCGAAGGCCGTCCCGAAGGGTGGACAGTTTTTGCATTGCAAGGTGCACTCACCACTGCACGATAGTTCAACTATTGACAGTGGAGCTTGCCACCGCTCAAGTACATCAGCTTTAGGTCAATGATGATGCACAAGTGCAGCAGAATGCACCATTCGATGCGGATTGCCTTATGGCCAGGCCCAACTCGTGCCGCCATAAAAGTCGGCACCTCTAGGAGGCGCCGACGAGTCACGCTCAGGCCCAGGTAGGCGTCAACGGGAAGCCAGAGTCTCATGCAGCGCATTGGCGTGGTTGACGGTGTAGAAGTCAGGGCATCCGACGCCAATGGCGATACAGCCAACTGAGAATCCGAGAACTATCCCCAGAATGTTAAAGCGGCACATGGTTTTGCATTGCAGGATGGTTAATTAGCTCTGTTGCCAGTCGTTGATCAGTGACTGTCGGCAACCTTTGGGCATTCCAACTGGGAATAAGGCCGCGGCCTTCCCATCGCCAGCCAAGGCTCACCAGGGCCTCAACGTGCAAGGCCGCAATCTCTTCAACGCTCATAGTCGTAACCATTGCGAGGTGACACGTAGACCGGGCCGCAGGCGCCGCTCCGAATGTCGCAGCGTGTGGGCTGCAACGGATAGGGCCAGTAGGTTCTGGGCAGTGGCTCACTGCCCCGTGGCGGGATGCAAACCCCAGCGATGCAGCCCCCACTATTGCCAATGGGCTGGCTTAATGCAGGAATTGCATAAAACAGCAGACAGAGGCCAGCGAGGGTGCATTTCATGGCTGCATTGTATCCACCAGCTGCTGGACGCCCTTCTCAATGAGATAGGCGCCTAAGTTTGATGCAGATCTGCCCTGTAAAAAGGCAAAGTGCATCACCCTTTCATAAGTCTGATTGTTGATCGTTACAGACAAACGACGGGGGCGGCGCTTCGCTTGCATGACGCGTTCGGTGAAGGATTCCATGGCAGGGCATTGATAAGGAAACAAGGGTGGAAGCAGCCGATGAGGGCTGCAGAGAGGCCCCGCAGAGCCTCAGTGCAACCGTCAGGCCTCATCCAGCTCGGCCAGGCATTGAGCCACATCCCGTTCAATCAGGAACAGGGTGTGAGCGGTGTAACGGTGAGGGATTGGGCTGCCGTCGATGTCATGCAACTCGCAGCACCAGTAACCGGCAAAGTGTGATCCGAAGCGGTCAAGGTCTCGGATGCCTGAGCGGATGCCTGCTGCCGTAACTGGGTTGATCTCGGCCTCTGTTTCGGGATACGCGGGATAGGTTTTCATTGTTGTGGTTGCAAGGTTTACGTGTTGGGGTTGATCAGCCGAGATAAGGCTGGTAGTCAGGATCCTGGTATTCGCGGCAGTCACAGGCCCAAACCCATAACAGGCGCTCAAGGTTCTCCCTGTGGTTGCACAGCTGAGCCTTATCCCACGCCCCATACCCGCTCAGGTAATCACGCAGCAACCAAGGCGGAGCCTCAATGTTGAGGCGATCAACCCAGTAAGCCACTGCGTCATCAACAGCACCCTGAGCGCTGCAGTCTTGAATGCACTCTTCAGGCAGCCGGCTGATAGCGGCTCTGCCACTGAACCAATGGCGCCAAGCTGGGAGCGGTCTGTTCATTGTTGCGATTGCAAGGTTTACGGTTGATTGATCAGGCAACGCCAAGTCGGCGCTGGTATTGGCGTTGCCGATAACAAGCCTTCACCTTTGCGATGGCGCCGTAAAAACCGTGATCACGGCAGGCCTGTTGCCAGTCGATGCCCTCGTAATGCACTGGGTAACCGCGGTGGCAGTACTCAGTAGCGGCTGAGGCCCAGCTGTTGGAGCGCGACTCGTATTCGGCTTGGGTTAGGTGAAACAGATTCACGGTGAGAGGTTGCAAGGTTTACGCGTGGGGCCTCTGAGGCCCCTAGAGAAGCCCCGTAGGGCCTCTGTAGGGGTATCGGCAGGGCAATGGTCAAACGTGGGCAACTACAGGGCGTTAAAGGCCGTGGGCGATGCGTTGGGCTTGGCGCGCTCCCTCTACGGCAGCCTGCAGCCACAGGTAGCACTCATTCATCGTCAGGCCGTAGGCAAGGCCTTTGCAGCCGCCGGATTTGTTGTCCATTTGGTAAATGTTGTTTGTGCCGTTCTGGCTGCAAATGTGAATGCAGCCGATCTGCGCCTTGTATTCGCCCTTCTCGTTTTGAGCGTAAGGTTCAACAGGAAGGAAAAGCTGGTTGTTCAGGATGCGGGCCATCTCATCGGCCTGTTTGCGGGTAATGCGTGCCATGGTCTGCAGTTGCAAGGTTTTCGTTATGGGAGCCAGCGAGGCTCCTAGAGAGGCCAGCTGGCCTCAGTAGGAACGTCTGGGCTCAGAGGTTGTACAGGTACTGAGCCAGCTCCTGTCCCTTTTGGGCATCGCCCCAGTTCTGGCGGCTGTAGAAGGCCACCACCCAGTCCCTGGCCTGAGTGTTGAGGCCCTGGTAGCGCCACTCAGCGTCAGCCAGCAGGTCCTGATCAGCGCCGGCAGCGCCGGCAGCGTCCATAAGGCGGTTGAAAGTCTCGTTGGTGGCCATTGGTCTCGATTGCAAGGTTTCACAGCTGGGCCAGCAACGCCGGCTCACCCCGCAATGAGAGCACACACCTTACGCCCTGTCAACAGTCAACCAACAGCGCAGCCCCTCTCGTCCTGTATCACCCCGTACACCAACAGCCCACAACGCCAGCCCACGCCTGGTATCACCCCCAACCAATCCGCTGTGGTTGCGTTTCCCAATGCACCTGCAACCACACCCACACCCACCACCAACCACAGCCCCACCACACCACGCAACGGCATCTCAACAGTCAATCAACAGTCACCAGCAACCGCTAATCAACATTCACCCATAGACAAGTGCAGCCCTGCTGCACGCGTCAGCTCCTAGCGGAGCGAGAGAGCTGTGCATCAGCACAGCGATTTGTCACCTATCAACATCAACACTCCACACCATCCATCCCCTCCCCCTCCATCAACACTCACCCCTCAGTCTCCCTCTCTCACTCATCCCTCAGTCTCGCCACCAGTAGCACTGTGGCATCGGGCCCGTTTCGTCTCATCGGGTCGGCTGCATGATGAGACGTTAGTGAGTAGATGAGAGACGGAATGTAGTCGTTCCTAACTGTAACTCACAACAGGGCTGAACTGTTGCTGCAACCACAGCGGATTGTCTATCCGCTGTCACCCCAGTCGTGGCCTGGCTGGTTGCAACGTAAGGAATGCAGGTGCACCAGGCCCAAGCACACTCCCCCCCATGGGGGAGTGTGCGCAGCTACCTACACAGGTACACCCGCTCAGGGATTAGCAACGAGAACGCAACGACAACGGAGCACCCCTCAACAGAGGCGAGACATCAGCGAGACGACAACGCAACAACCACTAATCTTTAAACGGTATTTATACGGATCTTCTACTGGATCAATGACAGTATCAATACTGTATCTATTAAATCCAGAAGAGTAAGAGTTAGAGGGAAGAGAAAGCTATTGGAGGAGAGAGCCGATAAATCGGCTTCCTATCGGAAGCCTCTCTCGCTCCGCTAGGAGCTGCCGCGCTCAGCCGAGCTGAGCTTGCCTTCAACCACTGTTCAAAAGTGGTGAAGAGCGGAGTGGGCCCCGAGCCAGCGGCCCCTGGCCCCGTAGCCTCAACAGATAAGCACTGTTAGGGCGAATCATAATGACCCGTGTCAAGGGGGGCTGTGCCGGATGGGTGTGACAGTTGACAGGGTTTGATAGTTTTGGGTGAGTGAGTGTTATGGCAATGGCGCTGCAGTGGAGGGGGGAGGAGAGGTTTTATGAGGCAGGGGGGCACGTATGGGAGAAGAGGGAGGTTGAGGAGGGTGTTGGCTTCTGGGGCTGGGGAGAGGTGGAGGCTGGGCTGAAGGAGCTTGGGAGTGTTTGGAAGGGTACCAGGGAGCAGAAGGCGATGTATCGGGTGTTGAAGGAGAGGCAGAGGGAGCTAGCGAAAGCTGGTGCTGGGGAGACGTTGGATACGGCGGAAGCGAGGAAGAGGTACTTCGAGAGGAGGCGTATGGAGGATGCGAAGGCAAGG
>CALJTZ010000455.1 GCA_937975655.1 uncultured Synechococcus sp.
GGCGCGGGCAAGACCACCACCGCCGCGAAGCTCGCCTGGCGCTGGAAGCAGGAAGGCCGGACCTGCCTGCTCGGCGCCTGCGACACCTTCCGCGCCGCGGCCGGCGAGCAACTCTCCGCCTGGGCCGACCGGCTGGGCGTCGAGGTCGTGGGCGGCGCCGCCGGCGCCGACCCGGCCGCGGTGGCGTTCGACGCCGTCAAGCGCGGCACCGACGACGGCGTCGACACCGTCCTGGTCGACACGGCCGGCCGCCTGCAGACCAAGCACAACCTCATGGAGGAGCTGGCCAAGGTGCGCCGCATCGTCGACAGGCTGGCCCCGGAGGCGGTGGTGCAGTCGTTGTTGGTGCTGGATGCCAGCCAGGGCCAGAACGGTCTCAAGCAGGCCATGGCCTTTGCCCAGGCGGCGGGCCTCACCGGCGTGGTGCTCACCAAACTCGATGGCAGCTCCCGCGGTGGCGTTGCCCTGGCGGTGTCGTCGGAGGCGGGCCTGCCGATCCGCTTCATCGGTGCCGGTGAGGGCATCCGCGATCTGCGGCCGTTCAACAGCTTTGAGTTTGTGGAGGCCCTGTTGGCCAGGTAGGTCTCGGAATTTCGCTGCTACCTTTCGGGCACTTCGCGGCCCGCTCAGTGAGCAGTAAGCCGCCCCCACGGCGGTCTGACCTACCGCTTCAGAGCTCCCCCCCGGTGCCCCATCAGGCGCCACCCTTGCTCACGGCCACGGCTTCGCTGCGCCAACTGCTCGACAGCCTCGGCAAGGAGCAGCGCCGCAACCAGGAACTGCTGGCCTCCCTGGGCTTTGCCCTGCGCAGCTTCACCAACCTGGGCCGCTTCCTGGAGCTGGTGCCCCTGGTGGCTGCGCGGCTGGTGGAGGCCGAAGGTGCCGTGCTGGTCACGTTCCACCCCGACGGGCGGCTCTGGCGGGAGCAATTGCATGCCACACCCCCGGCGGGCTGCGGCGAGCTGTTGCGCCAGTTGGCCAGCCTCAGCGACCAGGGCTTCCTCGAGGCCTCCGGCGAGGAGGCCGTGGCCACCCGGCTCGATCAGTTGCTGCGCCGGCAGCTGGCGGATCGGCCCCTGTTCGGCACCTCCGTGGTGTCCCGCAGCCGGTGTCGGGCGCGGCTCTATGTGTTTGGCCCCAAGACGGGGTTCAGCTGGAGTGATGTGCACCGCCGCCATGCCCAGCTGGTGGCGGATCTGGCCGGGGTGGCGATCGAGAACGATGCCCTGCTGCAGGAAACCCGCCGCCACGAGCGCATCGACCGGCAGATGAGCATCGGGGCCGAGATCCAGGCCCAGCTGCTGCCGGATCACTGCCCGGTGATCGAGGGGGTGGAGCTGGCGGCCCGCTGCCGCCCCGCCTTCCAGGTGGGTGGCGACTATTACGACTTCATCCCCACCCGGCCCCAGTTGCTGGGCCGGCGCCGTGAGCAGGGCAAATGGGCCCTGGTGATGGGGGATGTGATGGGCAAGGGTGTGCCCGCCGGTCTGCTGATGACTCTGCTGCGCGGCATGCTGCGCGCCGAGGTGCTCAGTGGCCTGCCGCCCGATCGCATCCTGCACGACCTCAACCAGCTGGCCCAGGAGGACCTGGCCCAGTCCCACCGGTTCGTGACCCTGTTCTATTCCGACTTCGATCCCCGCACCCGGCTGCTGCGCTACGCCAATGCCGCCCACAATCCGCCCTTGATCTGGCGGCGGATGCGCAACGCCGTGGATCGGCTCGATGCCCCCGGCCTGCTGATCGGTCTGCAGCCTGAGGCCAACTACGGCTGCGAACAGATCGTGCTGGATCCCGGCGACGTGCTGCTCTATTACACCGATGGCGTGAGCGAGGCCCCTGGGCTGAATGGCGAGCGCTTCGATGAGGAGCGGTTGATCAAGGCGTTGCACGCCGCCTGCCGCTCCGGCATCGGTGCCCAGGGCATCCTCGATCAGTTGTTCACGCGCCTGGATCGCTTTGTGGGCGCCGATCGCCCCCTGGAGGATGACGCCTCCATGGTGGTGCTCAAGGTGAAGGAGGAAGTGATGCTGCCCTCGCTCCCCCACTGATCGCCCCCGCTCAGCTGCCTGCCAAGCTGAGGCCAGCAGCCACAACGGGCCCGATGGCGGTCGATTCCTCCTCCTCCACCTGGAGCCAGCGTTTCGAGGAGGGGCTGCATCCGGCCATCGAGCGCTTCAACGCCTCGATCGGTTTCGACATCACCCTGCTGCAGCAGGACCTGGACGGCTCCATCGCCCACGCCCGCATGCTGGGCAGCACCGGGGTGATCACCCCCGAGGAGGCGGAGCAAATTGTGGCGGGCCTCGAGCAGGTGCGCGCCGAAGCTGCTGCAGGCCAGTTCAATCCCGGCCTGGAGGATGAAGACGTGCACTTCGCCGTGGAGCGGCGGCTGATTGCACTGTTGGGCCCCCTGGGCAAGAAGCTCCATACCGGCCGCTCGCGCAACGACCAGGTGGGCACCGACCTGCGCCTGTGGCTGCGGGCTCAGATCGATGCGATTGATGGGGCGATTGTGCGCTTTGAGCGGGCCCTGCTGGCCCAGGCGGAGCGGCATGCCGAGGTGATGATCCCCGGCTACACCCACCTGCAGCGGGCCCAGCCCATCTGCCTGGCCCATCACCTGCTGGCCTACGTGGAGATGGCCGAGCGCGACCGGGCCCGCCTGCGGGATCTGCGCCATCGGGTAAACATCTGCCCCCTGGGGGCTGCCGCTCTGGCCGGCACGCCGGTGCCGATCGATCGGCGCCACACCGCCACGGCCCTGGGCTTTGAAGAGGTGTATGCCAACAGCCTCGATGCGGTGAGCGACCGGGACTTCGCCGTGGAGTTCAGCGCCGCCGCCAGCCTGGTGATGGTGCACCTGAGCCGGCTGAGCGAGGAGGTGATCCTCTGGGCCAGCGAGGAGTTCGGCTTCGTGGCCCTCACCGACCGCTGCGCCACCGGCAGCAGCCTGATGCCCCAGAAGAAGAACCCGGATGTGCCGGAGCTGGTGCGGGGCAAGTGCGGCCGGGTGTTTGGCCACCTGCAGGGCTTGCTGGTGATGATCAAGGGCTTACCCCTGGCCTACAACAAGGACTTCCAGGAGGACAAGGAGGCCCTGTTCGACGCGGTGACCACCACCCGCGACTGCCTGGAGGCCATGGCGATCCTGTTTGAGGAGGGCCTCAGCTTCCGGCCGGAGCGCCTGGAGCAGGCGGTGGCCAGCGATTTCTCCAATGCCACCGATGTGGCCGACTATCTGGTGGCCAAAGGGGTTCCGTTCCGTGAGGCTTACCAGCTGGTGGGTGGCCTGGTGAAGGGCTGCTTGCAGGAGCGGATCCTGCTACGGGATCTGCCGCTGGAGCGCTGGCAGCAGTTGCATCCCGCCTTTGAGGCCGACATTGCGGAGGCCATCCATCCCCGCCAGGTGGTGGCCGCCCGCCGCAGCGAGGGCGGCACGGCCTTTGACCAGGTGCGGTTGCAGCTGGAGCGGGCCCAGGCCAGGGTGGCGGGCTGAGCGCGCGCCCCTGAACCGATCCAGCCGGGCGGTCTCAACGGGTCTGGTTCTGCAGCAAACGAGCACCGGCCGAACTTGTGCGGCGGGTCTAATCTCAAAGGGCTGAACCTTCGCCTGATCGGCCCCTTCGGCCTGTGAGCATTTTTGTTGGAAACCTGCCCTTCCGCGCTGAGCAGGAGGACGTGGCCGAGCTGTTTGCCCCGTTTGGTGCCGTGGCCAATTGTTCGCTGCCGCTGGAGCGCGATACGGGGCGCAAGCGCGGCTTCGCCTTCGTGGAGATGGCCGATGAGGAGAGCGAAAATCGGGCGATTGATGGGCTCCAGGGCGCCGAGTTGATGGGGCGTCCCCTGCGCATCAACAAGGCCGAACCCCGCACGGGTGGCGGCGGTGGCGGCGGCTACGGCGGCGGTGCTCCCCGCCGCGCCAATGGCGGTGGCTATGGCGGCGGTGGCTATTCAGGTGGTGGCGGCTACGGCGGCGCTGCTGCCGGTAGCGGCGTGGATCGCCCCTCCGGTGCCTCCGGCTGGGAAGACCGCAGCTACGGCAGCGGCGACAGCTTTGGCGAAGGCCGCAGCCGTCGCCGTCGCAGCAGCGGCCCCCAGGACTGAGGGCCTCAGAGGCCGCGGGCTTCGAGTTGCTGGGCGGCCGCTTCCAGCACCGCCGGGCCTGCTGTTCGCGCCCCGGCGGCAAGGCCGAGATCACGGCGCCAGTGGCGTGCGCCGCTGACCCCCTCCACCACCTGCACCAGATGGCGGGCAATGGCCCAGAGCCGCCCGCCCTGGGAGCACCAGCGCTCGGCATAGGGGATCAGCCCCCGCACCACGCTGGAGGCCAGCACCGGCCCTTGGCTGGCATCGCCGAAAAGCTCCCGGTCCACAGGCGCCCAGCGCAGGGGGTGGTCGTAGGCGGCGCGGCCCACCATCACCCCATCCACCCACTGCAGCTGCTGCTGGCAGTCCGCCAGCTCCAGTAGTCCGCCGTTCAGCTCGATGCTGAGTTGCGGGCGCTCCTGCTTGAGCTGGTGCACCAGGTCGTAGCGGAGGGGCGGGATCGTGCGGTTCTGCTTGGGATCGAGCCCTTCGAGCCAGGCCTTGCGGGCATGCACGCTGAAGCGCTGGGCCCCCGCTGCGGCCACGGTGTCCACGAAGCTCAGCAGCTCGGCGTAGGAATCGCGTTCATCGATGCCGATGCGGTGCTTCACGGTCACCGGCACATCCACCACATCCAGCATGGCTTTGACGCCATCGGCCACGGTCCGTGGCTCGAGATCGGAAGAGCGTCGTGT
>CALJTZ010000456.1 GCA_937975655.1 uncultured Synechococcus sp.
CCACCAGCGGAGTGCGGCCAATCGTGAGGCTGTTGTCGCTGAAGATCGCGGCCATCGAGCTGGGGGACAACGGAATCAGAACTGGAGGCACCCTAGGGAGGGCACAGCCCAGCAGCCAACAGCCCCCCTAACCTGTAGTCCAACTCTGTTCTCGGCATGAACCCCAACACGCTGCGCTGGATCACTGCCGTTCTGCTGTTCTTGGCGGCGGCCGCCTCCATTGCCCTGCCGTTCCTGTCTGCCACAGCCCTCACCCTCAGCATCGGCGTGATCGCCGCCGTGGCGGGTGTGAGCCAACTGCTGCGCCTCGGCCAGGCCGAGGGCACCAAGGGCAAGGTGTTCCGTGCCCTCTCCGGCCTCTTCTATCTGGTGGCCGGCATCTGGGTGGTGGCCTATCCGGTGGAGAGCGAAGTGAGCCTCACCCTGTTCGTGGGTCTGCTGCTGATCTTCGAAGGGGTGATGGAACTGGCGGCCGCCGCAGCCAGCAAGGCAGAAGCCCGGGGTTTGGTCCTTGCCGATGGCGTGGTCACCGCGGTGTTGGGCGGATTGCTGGTGGCCGAGTGGCCCAGCGACAGCCTCTGGGCCGTGGGCACGCTGTTCGGCATCTCGCTGTTCTTCTCCGCCGTGCGGCTGGTAAGCGCCCCAACCCCGGAAGCTTGAGCTCAGAGCAGCTTCACCACATCCACGGGCTGGCCATACACCGCTTTGATCTGCTTAGCGGCAGCCACGGCCCGCTCGTGGGTGCGAAAGGTCCAGGCCTGCTGAGCATCGGCCACCTGTTCGATGTGTTCATCGCCCCCGGCCAATCCCAGGAACACCCGGTCGCCGGGGGAACAGAGGGCATAGCGCTCGGGCTGAGCACCCCCGCCACCGCGGTGGGCGTCAATCCAGGGACGCCAGAGGTTCATCGTCATGGCCAACCGTTCACGGGTCGTTCCCATGGATTAGCGACGGATTGGCCACGGCGGGACCAGAACCGTCCTGCACCACAGGCAACTTCATGAACCGGCTGATTGTTGTGGGGGCCGGCCCCGCAGGCCTGAGCCTGGCCCTGCAACTGGCAGAGGCCGGCCTGCCGGTGAGCCTGGTGGAAGCCAGCACCAGCTTCAGCCGTCAATTCCGGGGCGACGGCCTAATCTATATAAGCCCGCCTTAACGCTGCGATACTGCGTCAACCACCGCCAGTGCAGTCATATTGACGATGCGGCGCACGGTCGCTGATGGCGTCAATACATGAACAGCACGCGAACAGCCCAGCAATACC
>CALJTZ010000457.1 GCA_937975655.1 uncultured Synechococcus sp.
CGACCATTCCTTTCAGGATGTTGTAGGACTTCTTGGTGTCGAGGACGAGGCGCTTGGGGATGGCCTGCATCCAGACCCGGTGGCCGATCGCGTTCAGGGTTCGGCAGGCGACGTGGCCTGGGAGGCGCTTCTCCATCTCCTGCGCGATACGCTTGTTGAACGCGAGGGAAAGGATGGGCTGCACCGGGAGGGCCTTGCAAATCATCTCGAGGGTCGTGGTCTTGGCGGCACCGGCGAGTTTCTTCTCCACAGCCTTGGCTTCGCAGGCAGCCGAGGCATCGCCACCACCGGCATCGGCCACGCACTTCTTCACGAAGCTGTTTTTCGCCGCACCGGCGAGCTTCTTCTCGGCGGCGTCGGCGCGGGCCCGCTGGGTGAGCGTCTCGCTGTACTGATAGACGGTGTTGGTGCGCTCCTCGTCCCGCTCCCGCTCCGCCGCCGACTCCTCCTCGTCTGGCCTGCTCGCCTCCTCCTCGAGCGCCCGCACCGCCTCCCGCGCCTGCGCGGCCCTCGCGGCGGCATTTCTCCTGCAGATCGACGAGGTGCTGCGTGATGTTTTCCGTCATGATGATCCCGAAATCGACCATCACGCCGATGGCGATGGCGATCTCCAGCTTTTTGCCCATGGCCGCCGCCTTGCGCAGGTGCCTGGCCCCGCCCCGCACGCTCAGCCAGTGCACGGTCATCGTGTTCACCGACTGGCGCTGCAACCGGTACACCCCCACGTTGGGAACGCCGGTTTCCGGATCCTTGGTGATCACCAGGCCGAGGGTGATGATCCCGCCGGCATCGCCGGGCCAGGGGCGCAGCAGCGGCAGGGCATCGAGGTTCACCGCATCGCCCTTGAACACCTGCTGGTGGCAGGGAGGGGTGAGGTCGAGATCGGGGCGGGCTTTCACCAGATCCCAGAGCACCCCGCCGAAGCGGCTGAGCTCCTTGAGGCCCTTGGGGGGGCGGGGCTGCTGCAGCAGGGCTAGCCGTTCCCCCAGTTCCTCGAGTTCCTCGGGCCGCTCCATGCCCATGCTCCACAGCACCCGTTCCTGGGTGCCCAGCAGGTTCACGGCCACCGGCATGGAGGAGCCGATCACGTTCTCGAACAGCAGGGCCGGGCCACCGCAACTCAGCACCCGATCGGCGATGGCCGCCAGCTCCAGGTCGGGGTCCACCGGTGCGGTGATGCGTCGCAGCTGACCGCGCTGCTCGAGCACCCCGAGAAAACCGCGCAGGTCGCGTTTGGCCGAACCCATGGCCGGAAACTCCCGATTGCCTGCCTCGTGGTGCCTACTGTGGCGCACCCACCCCGTTGGCGGCGGCCGTGCAGATTTCCTATTTCCACACCTCTGAATGCGTTCCGGCGCTGAGGCCTCCGGCTGAGGGTGGCCCCGATGCCGCGGTGGTGATCGACGTGCTGCGGGCCACCACCACGATTGCCTGGTCGCTGCAGAACGGTGCAGAGGCGATCGAGGCCTTCGCCGACCTCGGGGCGCTGGATGCCGCCGCCGCCGCCTGGCCCGCCGCTACCCGCCTGCGGGCCGGGGAGCGCGGCGGCAAGCGGGTGGAGGGCTACGACCTCGGCAATTCGCCCCTGGCGGTCACCAACGACGTGGTGGGAGGCAAGCGCATCTTCATGAGCACCACCAACGGCACCCGCTCCCTCGACAAGGTGCGGCCCGTGCCCCTGCTGGTGACGGCCTGCCTGCCCAACCGCACCGCCGTGGCCAAGCGGCTGATTGCCGCCGGAGCCACCAACGTGTGGATCGTGGGCAGCGGCTGGGAGGGGGATTACTCCCTGGAGGACAGCCTGGCCGCCGGTGCGGTGGTGTCCGCGGCCATGGAGCTGGCGGTGGCGCCCCACGTGGGGGTGCGCTGCGGCAACGATGAGGCCCTGGCGGCCCTGGCCCTCTGGCAGCAGTGGCGCCATGAGCCTGAAACCTGCCTGCGGGCCGCCAGCCACGGCCAGCGCCTGATCGGCATCGGCAACCACGACGCCGACTTTGCCTGTTGTGCTGCGGTGGACACCCTCACGATCGTGCCCACCCAGACCAGTCCCGGGGTGATTCAGGCCGGCTGAGGCCGCGCCCACTACAGTGCCGACGACGGCGAGAATCCAGCGGTGACAAGCTTTCTGGCGGCAGCGATTCAGCTCACCAGCACGCCGGATCCAGAGGTGAACTTTGCGGCTGCCGAGGAGCAGATCGAGCTGGCCACCCGGCGCGGTGCCGAGTTGGTGGGCTTGCCGGAGAACTTCGCCTTCATGGGCGACGACGAGCGTCGCCTCGAGCTGGCACCCACCCTGGCCGAACGGGCCCAGCGCTTTCTGGTCACCATGGCCCGCCGCTATCAGGTGACCCTGCTGGGCGGGGGCTATCCCGTGCCCGCCGGTGAGCGGCTCACCTACAACCGTGCCGAGCTGGTGGGCAACGACGGCCAGATCCTGGCCACCTACGACAAGATCCATCTCTTCGACGTGGATCTGCCCGACGGCAACACCTACCGGGAATCCGCCACGGTGCAGCCCGGTGACGCCCTGCCGCCGGTGGTGGAGGTGCCAGGCCTGTGCCGGGTGGGATTGTCCATCTGTTACGACGTGCGCTTTCCTGAGCTCTACCGACATCTGGCTGAAGAGGGCGCCGATGTGCTGTTCATCCCTGCCGCCTTCACGGCGTTCACGGGCAAGGATCACTGGCAGGTGCTGCTGCAGGCCCGCTCGATCGAGAACACGGCCTATGTGGTGGCACCTGCCCAGACGGGCAGCCACGGCGGCCGCCGCCAGACCCATGGCCACGCCCTGGTGATCGATCCCTGGGGCACGGTGCTGGCCGATGCCGGCGTTGGGCCCGGCCAGGCCGTGGCCCCGATCGATGTGGGCCACCGTCAGCGCATCCAGGCCCAGATGCCGAGCCTGCGGCATCGTCGTCCAGCCCTGTTCTGATCCGGTGATGCGGGCTTCGGGTTCTCGGCGGTTGCAGCTGTCTCGTCTGCTGGTGGCGGTGCTGGTGCCCTTGGGCAGCCTGGCCATGGCCCTGCCCGCCTGGGCTGGCAGCGCCCTCTCGGCCTGGCGGATTAACCGTGATGGTGCCCTGGAGTTGCGCACCTCGCCCGACAGTTCGGCCCAGGCCTTTTTTGAAGAGGGCCGTGCTGGTGTGGGCCCACGGGTGTGGATCGATCTCCCTGGCGCTCCGCAGCGCACCCGCACGATCCCCGGCTCCGGAGTGGTGCGCCAGGTGCGGGTGGGCAGGCCCAACGCCAGCACCACCCGGCTGGTGGTGGAGTTCCAACCCGGCACCCTCCTCGACCCCCGGGGGCTGAAGTTGCTGGGCACGTCCCGCGATCGCTGGCGCATGGAGTTCGGCGCCGTGGCCGCAGGCCAGTTCCCCTTGGGTGAAGGCGATCTCGAGGCCCCTTCCGCGCCAAGCTGGCGAGCGTCGATCCCCCAGCGCGCCGTGTTGCCCAGCGGCCCGGTGCCCTCGGCGGCCTCCCTGCCCGATGTGCCCCGCGGCCGCTACAAGGTGGTGATTGATCCGGGCCATGGCGGGCCGGATCCCGGTGCAGTGGGCATCGGTGGGCTACGCGAAACCGATGTGGTTCTGGATGTAAGCCTTCAGGTGGCCCAGCTGCTCCAGGCCAAGGGTGTTCAGGTGTTGCTCACCCGCACCTCCGAGGTGGATGTGGATCTGCCGCCCCGGGTGGCCTTGGCCAATAACAGCCGCTCGGATGCCTTCTTGAGCATCCACGCCAATGCCCTGAGCATGGCGCGGCCGGATGTGAACGGCATCGAGACCTTCTATTTCGAGAGTGCCCGCTCCCGCAACCTGGCCCAGGCAGTGCAGGAGCAGATGCTGGCGATCTCTCCGGGGAGTCCGGATCGGGGGGCTCGGCCTGGCCGGTTCTTCGTGATCCGCCGCACCGTGATGCCCGCGGCCCTGGCCGAGATGGGCTTCGTGACCGGGCAGCTCGATTCCGGGCGCCTGGCTGATCCAGCCTTCCGGCGCCGGATGGCGGTGGCCATCGCCACGGGACTCCTGAATTACTTCCTTCAGAACCCATGAGAGAAGCGCCGATCGGCATCTTTGATTCCGGGGTCGGCGGCTTGAGTGTGTGGCGCCAGATCGTGGAGCAGCTGCCTGGCGAATCCACGCTCTACCTGGCCGACCGCGCCCATGTGCCCTACGGCAACCGCTCCGCCGCGGAGATCCAGCTGTTTTGCGAACGGATCACCGAGCGCCTCGTGGATGGTGGCTGCAAGGCCGTGGTGGTGGCCTGCAACACCGCCTCCGCCGTGGCCCTGCGCGGGCTGCGGCAACGCTTTCCCCAGCTGCCGATCCTGGGTCTCGAGCCGGCGGTGAAGCCGGCTGTGGCCCTCACCCGCTCCGGTGTGGTGGGGGTGATGGCCACCCCCGCCACCTTTCAAGGGGAGCTCTACCGCGCCACGGTGGGCCAGCACGCCTGCGACGTGCGCGTGGTGGAGCAGGTGTGCATCGGCCTGGCGGATCTGGTGGAACAGGGGGAGCTGGATGGCCCTGCCTGCGAGACCCAGCTGCGCCAGTTCCTGCAGCCGATGCTGGCGGCTGGTGCCGACACGATCGTGCTGGGCTGCACCCACTACCCGTTCGTGATCGACACGATCCGCCGGCTGGTGGGCCCGGGACTGGCGGTGCTGGATCCGGCACCGGCGGTGGCGCGCCACCTCGGTGAGGTGTTGGCCCATCGCGGCCTGCGCCAGCAGCAGCTCCAGCCCTGCCATCGCTTTTTCACCACAGGCGATCCCCACGGCTTTGATCAGGCCGCCCAGCGGCTCGTGGGGGTCTGTGCCGCCAGCCAAGCGCTGAGCTGGCAACCTGAGGGATCGGCCGGCCTTGCGCTTCAGCCCCTCTGAGCCTGCGGTCAGCGGCCTGAGCCTTCTAGGATCACCGCACCGCAGGGGGTCATGGCAACGGTCGCAGAGCTGCTCCAGCCCGTCGAGGCCGACCTCGAGGTTCTGCTCAGCGATCTGCGCAGCCTGATCGGTGCTGGGCATCCGATTCTCCAGGCTGCGGCAGAACACCTGTTCAGCGCCGGGGGCAAACGCATTCGCCCCGGCATCGTGCTGCTGATTTCCCGGGCCCTCTCCATTGACGGCGAGCTCAGCCCCCGTCACCGGCGGCTGGCGGAGATCACCGAGATGATCCACACCGCCTCCCTCGTCCACGACGACGTGGTGGATGAGGCCTCCACCCGCCGAGGCGTGGATACGGTGCACAGCCGCTTCAATCACCGTGTGGCGGTGCTGGCCGGTGATTTCCTGTTCGCCCAGGCCAGCTGGCACCTGGCCAACCTCGACGACCTTGAGGTGGTGAAGCTGCTCAGCCGCGTGATCATGGACCTCGCCGATGGCGAGGTGAAGCAGGGCCTGTTCCGCTACGACACCGGCCAGAGCTTCGAGACCTACCTCGAAAAGAGCTACTGCAAAACCGCCTCCCTGATCGCCAACAGCGCCCGGGCGGCCGGCGTGCTCAGCGGGCTTCCGGAGCCCCAGCTGGATGCCCTGTATCGCTTTGGCCGCCAGCTGGGTCTGGCCTTCCAGGTGGTGGACGACATCCTTGACTTCACCGGCAGCGATCTGCAGCTGGGCAAACCCGCCGCCAGTGATCTGGCCAGTGGCTATCTCACCGCCCCGGCCCTCTATGCCCTGGAGGAGCGTCCGGCGCTGGCGGGCTTGATTGAGCGCGAATTCAGCCAGGAGGGGGATCTCGAGCAGGCCCTGGAGCTGGTGCGGGGCAGTGAGGCCATCCCCCGCTCCCGGGCCCTGGCCGAGGGCTTTGCCAATGAAGCCCGCGAAGCGCTCACCTGGCTGCCTGCTTCCGAAAGCCGCAGCGCCCTGCTGGCCCTGCCGGAGTTCGTGCTTAGCCGCCTGTACTAGACCTGCGGCTCACTCCAGGTCGTCCAGCGGCAGCTCCCGCAACGACCGCAGACAGCGAGCCTGCGGTGGATAGTCCTGGGGGTGGAGGTCGGCGGCGAGCACCACCATCACCTGGCAGCCAGCCGCCACCGCCGAACGCGCCCCGGCCAGGGAGTCTTCAAAGGCCCAGCAGTGGCTTGGCTGGACCCCGAGCCGCTCCGCTGCCAGCAGAAACACATCCGGAGCCGGCTTGCCGGCCTTGAGATCGGGGTCGTCGCCATGCACCCGCGTGCGGATCGGCTCCAGCCAGGGGTGGGCTGCCGCCTTGAGGGCCACGGCCTGCCGGGCGCTGCTGGTGGCCATGGCCATGGGGATGGCCAGCTCGGCGCAGCGGGCCACCAGCTCGGGCGCACCCGGCATCGGTGGCGCCTGCACCAAGAGGGCCTCGGCAATGGGTTGGCGCACGGCCAGCAGTTCATCGCCACTGAGCCTGGGTCCGCCATCGGCCGCGATCCACGCCAGCACCTGGGCGGCGCAGTCCAGCCGTCGCCGCCCCCGCAGGGCGAGTAACTCGGCCGGGGCCAGGATCCTGCCGAAATGGGCAGCCGCTTCACTCCAGGCCCGGGCATGCAGCGGCTCGGTGTCGAGCAGCAGACCGTCGAGGTCGAACAGGCAGGCGGCGGGTCGAACCATGCCGCCATTCTCAACGACCACTGGCGTGGCCTGTTACAGCAGGGCCTCTGGTGCCTGTTCCTCGCTTGAATAGGCCGCATCGGCTGCACCCTTGCTTCCCACCGCCATGACAGAGGCCCAGTCCGCTGCTGCATCCACGGGGCCCACGATCGAATCGGTGCTGCAGGAGCAGCGGGTGTTTGATCCCCCGGCGGCCTTGGCCGCCTCGGCGCGGATTGGCTCGCTGGAGGCCTACCGGGCTCTGGCCGCGAGGGCCGAGGCCGATCCCGATGGGTTCTGGGGCGAGCAGGCCCGAGAGCACCTGCACTGGTTTGAACCCTTCCACACGGTGCTCGATTGGAGCAACCCTCCCTTCGCCCGCTGGTTTGAGGGTGGCCGCACCAACCTGAGCTTTAACTGCCTCGATCGGCACCTCAGCGGCCCCCGGGCCGACAAGACGGCGCTGATCTGGGAGGGGGAGCCGGGCGACACCCGCACCTTCACCTACCGCCAGCTGTATGCCGAGGTGTGCAAGGCCGCCAATGGCCTCAAGGCCCTCGGCATCGGCAAGGGGGATCTGGTGGCGCTCTACATGCCGATGGTTCCCGAGGCGGCCATTGCCATGCTGGCCTGCGCCCGCATTGGCGCCCCCCATTCGGTGGTGTTCGGCGGCTTTTCGGCCGATGCCCTGCGCGATCGCCTGATTGATGGCGAGGTGAAGGCGGTGATCACCGCCGATGGCGGCTTCCGCAAGGACAAGCCCGTGCCCTTGAAACCGGCGGTGGATGAGGCGTTAGGGGCGAACGGCGGTGCGCCGAGCGTGCAGGCGGTGCTGGTGGTGCAGAGGCTGGCCGGGGCCGGCGGCGCCTGCGCCATGCCGGCCGGCCGGGACCACTGGTGGCACGACCTTGTTGACGGCCAGAGCGCCGACTGCGCGGCTGAGCCCATGGAGAGTGAAGACCGCCTGTTTGTGCTCTACACCTCCGGCTCCACCGGTAAGCCCAAGGGGGTGGTGCACACCACCGCCGGGTACAACCTCTGGGCCCACCTCACCTTCCAGTGGATCTTCGACATCCGCGAGGACGACATCCACTGGTGCACCGCCGACGTGGGCTGGATCACCGGCCACAGCTACATCGTGTACGGGCCGCTCTCCAATGGCGCCACCACGGTGATGTACGAGGGTGCCCCGCGCCCCTCTAAGCCCGGGGCCTTCTGGGAGGTGATCCAGAAGCACAGGGTGAGCATCTTCTACACCGCGCCCACGGCGATTCGCGCCTTCATGAAGAGCGGCCGCGCGGTGCCCGATCAATACGACATGAGCTCGGTGCGCATCCTCGGCACGGTGGGGGAGCCAATCAATCCCGAGGCCTGGATGTGGTATCGCGACGTGATTGGCGGCGGCCGCTGTCCGATCGTGGACACCTGGTGGCAGACCGAAACCGGTGGCGTGATGATCAGCCCCCTCCCGGGTGCCACCCCCACGAAGCCGGGCTCCGCCACCCTGCCCCTGCCGGGCATCGCTGCCGACGTGGTGGACCATGACGGCAACTCCCAGGCTGCCGATCAGGGCGGCTACCTCGCGGTGCGGCGTCCCTGGCCGGGAATGATGCGCACCGTGCACGGCGATCCGGAGCGTTTCCGCAAGAGCTACTGGGAGGAGATCAAGCCTGCCGATGGCAGTTGGTTGTATTTCGCCGGGGACGGCGCCCGCCGCGATGCCGATGGCTACTTCTGGGTGATGGGCCGCGTCGACGACGTGATCAACGTGTCGGGCCATCGCCTCGGCACGATGGAAATCGAGAGCGCCCTGGTGAGCCATCCCGCCGTGGCCGAGGCGGCCGTGGTGGGCCGCCCCGATGATCTCAAGGGCGAGGGCATCGTGGCCTTTGTGACCCTGGAGGCTGGCCGCAGCGGCGATGACGCCCTGCTGGCGGAACTGCGCAGCCATGTGGGCAAGGAGATCGGCCCGATTGCCAAACCCGATGTGATCAAGTTCACCGATGCCCTGCCGAAAACCCGCAGCGGCAAGATCATGCGCCGGATTCTGCGCTCCCTGGCCGCCGGCCAGGAGGTGAGCGGTGACACCAGCACCCTCGAGGATCGCTCTGTTCTGGATGCCCTGCGGGTGTGAGCCTCAGCCGGCCTGCCACCAGCGCAGCAGGCCTTCGGCCAGCTCATCGATCTGACGTTGGCGGGCGGGATCATCGGCCCAGGAGCCCAGCAGGTTCTGGCGTAGGCCCGCACTGGCCGGGGTGAGGTGATCCCCTGGGCGTTCCACCAGTTTGGAGCGGTCTTCTGGGCGCGCCTGCAGCACCGCCAGCAGCCTCTGGCTCTGATCGAGGCCATCGCGGTTGAAGCGCACCAGCAGGTTGCGGGGCTGGCGGTAGTCGCGGGCGATCAGCCGCAGGGTTTCCTCCGGGGAGGGGCTGAATTCGGTGCTGATGCCCAGCCGTGGGGCCAGCTCCGCCAATAGGGGCACGCTGCGCTCGGCGGAGAAGTTGTTGAAGCTCAGGGCGGCGAGGCCGGAGCAGCCCCGGCCGTTGTCCGGAGCCAGCAGGTGCGGCTTGCAACCGAGGCTGTGGCCCAGCCTCAGGGGCAGGGACTCTCCAGTCAGGGGCTGGCGCTCCCGCGCCGTCCGGAATAGTTTCCAGGCCTGATTGGCCTGGGCCTGGTGATCGAAGCCGGGCACGTAGCTCCAGGCCCGCACGCTGCAGCCCTGGCGGGCGAAGGATTCCAGCAGGCGCCGGTAGCTCACCTGGGGTGTGGCGGCCAGATAGCTGCCGCCGATGAACTCGATCAGGTGGCGGGGGCGCTCCGGCTGCAGCGTCCAGAGGCTGCCCTGCTGCTGCCAGTTCATTCCTGCTGGAGGCGTTGCAGGGCTGTGATCGCCTCGCGGCGATGGGCGGGCCCATCCAGCAGGTTGTTGAACACGTGGCGAATCACGCCGGAGCTATCGATCACATAGGTGACCCTGCCCGGCAGCAGGCCCAGCACGCTGGGCACGCCAAAGGCCTGGCGCAGCTGGTTGCCCTTGTCCACCAGCAGGGGATAGGGCAGGTTGTGGCGCGCTGCAAAGCGCTGGTGGCTGGCCGCGTCATCGCCGCTCACCCCCCACACCTGGGCGTTCATGGCCTGCAGGTCGGTGTAGCTGTCGCGAAAGGCGCAGGCCTCCATGGTGCAGCCGGGGGTGTCGTCCTTGGGATAGAAGAACAGCACCAGGGCCTGGCCGCCCATTTGATCACTGCGGCGCTCCACACCGGTTTGATCCTGCAGGGCAATCAGGGGAGCACGGTCGCCGGCGGCGAGGGCCTTGGCCACGGGAGCAGGGTTGGAGGTGTTGGCACCCTAGGCAGCGCCTCGCTTGAGCTGGGATCATGGCCACACCCAGGAGCAGGTGATGGTCACGGCCGGCGACGACCCGAACAGGGATCCAGGCAGTGATAGCCCCAGCCCATCGGGCTGGGAGCAGACCGACCTGCTGGCCCTGGTGTCGGCCATGGAATCCCAGGCTCCGGCGCTGATTCCCACGCCAGAACCAGCTCCAGACCCAGTGCCAGAGGCCCCTGGACTGCAGCGGCTGCTGATCCTCGATACCGAAACCACCGGTCTCGATCCAGAGCAGCACCAGTGCATCGAGGTGGGCGCGATTCTGTTTGATGTGCCGCTCCGGGCCGTGCTGGGCCAGGTGTCGTTTCTGCTGCCCTGCCAGGCCAATCCGGCGGAAGCGGTGAACGGCATTGCGGCGGCGGTGACGCAACGGCCCCAGCCCTGGCAGGCGGCCCTGCAGTGCTTCGAGGCGATGCTGGCGGCGGCGGATGCGGTGCTGGCCCACAACGCGGCCTTTGATCGCCAGTGGTTTGGCCAGGGGGTGCTGCCCGCCATCACCAAGCCCTGGCTCTGCAGCATGGAGGATCTGCGCTGGCCGGCGGACCGCCACCTGCGCGCCAACCCTTCGGTGCGGGATCTGGCCCTGGCCTACGGGGTTCCCGTGTGGGCAGCCCATCGGGCCCTCACCGATTGCATCTACCTGGCCCAGGTGTTTGAACGCTGCCCCGAGCTCGAGCCGATGCTGCAGGCAGGACTGGAACCCCGGCGGCTCTACAGGGCTCGCCTCTCCTATGAGGAGCGCCACAAGGCCCGCGAGGCCGGCTTCCGCTGGAATGAGCCGATCAACGGCGCCTGGAGCCGCCGCCTCTCGGAGCGGGAGGCCTCCCTGCTGCCCTTTCCCGTGGTGGCGGTGGAGGATCAGCGCCGCACGGCCTGATTTGCTTCAGCAACAGGAAGCTGAACCGGCAGTTTTGTGTCCCAGGGGTCCCAGCCAGCATGCTGGGGGCCCGCGTCACCACCCATGGTTCGAGGCGCCTATCCCAGGGGGAGCCCCGGTGGCTCCTGCCTGCACCAGCAGGTGCGGCGCTGGCAGAACATTCGCACCTGGGCACGGCTGATTCGCGAAGCGGAGGCCCTTTGGCACGTGGATGTGCGCGATCTGCGCCGTCTGGGTGCCCTGGAACTCTCCCAGTTGCTGCAGGAGGTGCCGCCGAGCCAGCGCGGGCGGGTGAACCGGTGGCTGGCCTGCTATGGGGTGTCCACGCGGCTCGAGTGAGGCTGGGGTTCCAGTGAGGTTCTGGCCATGCGCACAGCCACAAAAAAACCGCCCGGGGAAGGGCGGCTGGTGGTTGATGAACCGGTGATTGCAATCGGAGCGACAGGATTTGAACCTGCGACCCCCACTACCCCAAAGTGGTGTGACTAGCTCTAGAAGCTCTGCTGGCACTTAAGTCTGGTTCCTTTTGTTGCTCCTGGTGTACTAAGGCGTGTACTAGGGTGCTGTGGTGGTTTGGGGTGGTGCTGGGTCTGGAAGGGCAGCTTCCTAGCCGTGGGGACTGCTGGGCACGGCCTCAGCAATGGCTTTGAGGTGGCGGGAGGCTGATCCACCGTTCCCTTTGAGTGTTCACCCTTGCATCGGCCTCGCTTGCGCTTTGCCTCTGCTGGGTTTACCAATGCTTTGTGCCAAGAGCTGATACGGGGCGTGGTCTGTGCCCGACAGCTGCCATCAACACAAGTCTCTGCCGGTCGATGACTGCATGCCCTGCCGTGTAGATCCCAGGCTGGGACTGGGTTTTGGAGGTTTTTCGCATGCTGTGTCGCACTGCAGGAGTGCGTCGCGGGTACGTCAAGAGGTGTGGAACACTGAGATCGACTGCGCTGGAATCGATTTCGGCGACTGCGACGAGCGCGACGCACTTTTTCTTCTTCTTTTATATAGATAGGGGGCGTCCTCTAGGTTCTTTAAGGGGAACCAAACCCTTCAAACTGTCTAGTTAAAAAAGTGTAGCGAATTTAGTGGGGTGTCTGCATGCGCTGAGGCGCTTGTTCATGAGGTTGCCCCTATAGCTTCTCCAGTCACCTTTCTGGGATGGCGTGGTTGGTGCCTCAGCACTGTCCCTCAAGAAAAAACCCGGCCGCAGTGGCCGGGCGTGTGATGGATGGATCATCAGGAGTGTGATGGGATCAGGCAGAGATGGGAATGCGGTGATCAGCGAAGTGCGTCTCAAGGAACTGGAGGAAGCCGTTGGCGGTGCGAGCGCGGGAACCTTCCAGCTGTGAGCGGAAGGCGACCTCAGCATTGCGGATCCGCTCGTGGGACGTGTATTGGGTCAGTGCCGAGGCCAGTCGCCAGGCATTGCCGGTGCGTGTGTCGAGCTCTGAGCCGATCAGGTCGCTGGCATAGATCCGCTCAAGGCGCTGGACGGTGCGGGTTTGACCGTCGCGATCACAGAAGAACTGGCGTAGTGCAGAGCGTGCGGTGTCCATGGAGATGGGCGTGGCGATGAGCTGCTCTTTGATGCGGTTGTAGGCGCTGCACTGCCTGACAGCATGAGTCAGGACGGCATGGACGACGTCAGGATTCATGGACTGCGAGTGGCTCAGCTTGACTTCGCACTCGGTGACCTTGCGGGCCAGGCCGTTAGTACAAACCAGCTCATTAGCGATGACGGAGACGCGTGGCCGCAGTGCCTCGCCGAAGGACTCGCTCAGGACCAGCCAGTGGTCAGTGCGGTCTTCTGTGGGGATGTATGCGGAATGCCCGGCGCGACTGATGGTCATGCCGCCGCCGGAGCCATAGCCCCTGCCGATGGGGGTGTCGAGTAGGGCGCCATTGTTTCCTGTGAGTTTGGCGGCCATGTAGAGGCTGCGGCCTTTGTTGTAGGCACCGACGACGTCGAGGGAGATGGCTTTGCCTGAGGCGTCGCAGAAGGAGCGGAAGGAGTCGATGAAGGTTGCGGGCTGGATGACCTGGCGTTTGGTGCCAAAGAAGCCGAGTAGGTCCTGGTTGTCGTCGCGCAGCCAGAGCTGGCAGTCGGGGTAGGAGCGCCCGCCGTGGCTAGCTGGGGTGCGGACGACATTGAAGTTGCAGCCGATCGAGGACAGGATCTCGGCGTTGGATTGCCAGGGATGAACGGCTGCTGCCGTTCCATGGAAGAGATGGCGATCAGCGGTGGTGAGTTTGCTGGCGTGAGCCGGACTGAGGGTGGTCATCCTGCGGTGGTCGATGAGGGGCGGTTGATGGGCAGCACAAAGTCCCGCTGCAGAGGTCCTGCAACGGGGCGAATGGATGAATGGGTCTACGGAACAGGTGCGGTGCTCTGGGATGAGGCGCCCGGTGTCAGCAGGCCTCGGCGTTGATATCGACGCTGGTGTCGAGCAGATCGCCAAAGACCTCCGGACCGAGGTCGTCTTGTTCAAGCCGACGGCGGAGGTTGTTCACCGCCAAGAGGATGTCCAGAGGCGCGTAGCCGATG